>PWNY01000071.1 GCA_003557805.1 Bacteroidales bacterium
AGTGCAGGTATAGACCTTTCACTTTACATAGTTGAAAAACTTCATGGTACTAGTGTGAAGGAGCAAACCATGCAATATATGGAATACCCGGAATAAATTACTTATCCAGGCTCCTTGCTGCGGGTAAGTTGTAATTGATTTATAACACGGATAGCAGTAATTCCGCACTATTCTGGTTTATCGTTGTTTATAGTGTTCATAATCTTTTTACCAGGGTAATGTCAGAAGTAGTATATCCTCCAGCCGTCTATTACCGTAAGGTTCTCAAAGGCTGCAACCCTGGCTTCGACATCAGCGGGCACACCTGCCCTGTCACGTACCAGCAGGACATTGCCGGGTTTTATCAGATCTTCCAGAAGGGGTGGGTTCTCTACCAGGTTTACCAGGTTTTCCTTCCATGAATCATCCTCTTCAAACTGAACCTCCCTGTCAAGTGTATGCCCACCGTCATACAATGATATTATATTCAGCCCGCTGTTGAACTGCACGGAGGGTAAACGGCGGTTATAGACCAGTATGTTGTTTGTGCCCGGGATCTCATTTTCAATATAACTTGCAATATTACGAGTATCCTTTACCTTTTCAGGGTTTGCAGAAAAAATATACGGGCTCATCAAAACTATACCATAAATGAATATAACAGCAGCCAGTACAGGCTTTTCCAAACGCGACAAAGGCGTGAACCACAGCGCGGTTATGATGCTGGCAGTGACCACTATAAGAAAGTACACCTGTTTGCTTATTGATATATCCGGCTCTACTAAAGGGGCAAGTGCAATACCACCCAGTATAATAAGCTGAAAAACAAACTGCACCACTGCCCATGACATTTGTTTCTCCTTCTCCATCCTAACCCAGAACCATATGCTTCCAATAGCAATACCTGCATATACAGGCAGGACATACAGAAGCATCTTTGACTGGCTTAAGGAAAAGAAAAATACCGGCCCTGCAATCCACATAAGATATACCAGGCTCTGGGCTTTTTTGAACACCCCCTTTCTGAAAAACTGTCTAATCAGCATCACCCCCCATGGAAAGCTCGCGGCAGGAACAACCGCCAGGAAGAACCACCAGGGTTCGCTTCGCCTGAACACATCTGTGGTGAACCTCTCAACTGTGTGCCTGAACAGAAAATAATCAAGGAAGCGGCTGTCGACCGCATAAAGGTATACGAACCACCACAGCGAAACAGCAAGCATGATCACAATGCCTGCAATATGACCCGTGGGGTATTTCGGGGGGCGGGTGCCCGCCATATATGCCCCGGCAACAACAAAGGCCGGGAAAATATATACCACCGGCCCTTTGGTAAAGAATCCAAGCCCCAGGAACAGATAAAACAGCAGCAGAAACCCCTTTCTGCCTTCAACTGCAAACTTAAACCACGAAAATATTGAAAGCAAAACGAAAGTGCACAGGTATGCATCCGTTGAGAGAACCCTTCCCGACATTATCACCCCGGGAAGGGCAAAATAGAGAAGTGCGGCCCAGGTCGCGTATTTACTGCTCTTAAGCAACATCTTAGCCATACCATATACAGTAAGAACCTGTAAAACGATCGCTATCTGCATAAAGAACCTTGCCCCAAAGCCATTCGTGCCGAACAGGCTGTATCCGGCCACCGTAACCCAGTATGTCAGGGGCGGCTTGTGGTAGTGCTTGATGTCCATCAGGGTGGGATGCAGGTAATCTCCCGACTCTTTCATTTCGTTTGCTATCTGGGCATACCTTGCTTCGGTCGACTCGGTTACCGACCAGTCATTAATGTTCACCAAAAGTGCCAGCAGGATAAAACCGGATATCAGGAGCAGGCGGTATTTTTTTATCCTGCCCGTAATGCTCACCGAATTTGCCTTTATGCGGGAAAGAGGTTTATAATGCAGCATAAGGTTCCGGGAATATACCATAATGCCAAAAAACTGACCTATGAACAATACTGCATCCTGTCTCATTATGGCGTATCCAACTATAAGCAGTGCACCGCTGATACTCACGATCCAGAACAGTGGCGGGAACTCCGACTCCCTGGCCTTTTCTGAATGGAGCCACTGAATGACGAACCTCATTATAAAGACCAGCTGCCCCAGGGTGCCATAGGTAAGCAGCAGTACAGGTATGTCGGGATTGTTAATTATCCGGTCAAATGAACTGAATGAGAAAACAAGCATCAGCAGCACCATAGATGGGGGCAGCAGTGCAAAAAGGTATCGCAGTGGCAGCCTCATCCCCTGCCAGGAGTTCTTAAGCTGAAGGTTGCGTATATATATATAATAGGAGACCATCTGGCCACCTATTATTACAGGGTCATTCCTGAAATAGCCATACATAACAAGCATCAGTGATGCAAGCAGGCTCAGCTGCCAGAAGAGCACCGGTGAAACCACGCGGCCTGCCAGCTCGGACCTTGCCAGTTGCACAACGAACCTTGCGGCGAATAAGCCCTGGGCAACCATTCCAAAGGCCAGTACAAAGTAAAAATTCATGCCTGCTCTTTGTTATTTTCAGGCCCCTGGGCCAGTTTGTAGCTGATAGTTCTCTTCTTGATCCACAATACTGCAAGAGTGTCAATAAAGGGCTTTACAAGCCGGTTGGCCAGATTGTACTTTGACACCCCCTCCAGTCTTTCAAAGTGTCTTACAGGCACCTCCTTGACCACACCCCCTTGTGCCTGCACAAGGGCGGGTATAAACCTGTGCATACCCGAGAAGAAAGGGATTCTGCGGGCAGTTTCGGTTTTTATTATCTTGAGCGGACAACCTGTATCCCTTACACCATCTTTCAGGACAGCCCTTCTGAAAGAGTTCGCTATCCTTGAAGAGATACGCTTTACAAGGGGGTCATTGCGCTGTTGCCTGTAGCCTGTTACAAGATCATAATCTTCTGCATATGGCAGAAGCAGTCCGAAATCAGAAGGGTTTGTCTGCAGGTCTGAGTCTATATATCCCACCCACCTGCTGTCGGCATTGTCAATGCCTGCCTTTAATGCTGCACTCAGCCCCATATTCCTTTCAAGGCTAATATACCCATAGTTACTGTCCTGGCCTGCAATCCTTCTGACAATAGAAAGACTGTTGTCACCTGAGCCATCGTCAACGAAAAGCACATATACACTGAGCCTGCAGTCTGAAATGAATTTATTCATCTCAGACTTCAGCCTGTTCAGGCTTCCTTCCTCATTGTAGAGGGGCACTACAACGACCAGGTCGAACCTTGGCATTAAACAAAAACTGCTTTTGCGTTAACTATGAATGGTGAAGCAAAAGTAATCATTATATGACTTACTTTATATCTTGATTTGTTTTAACACCTTTTCCCTTAATATTTTTATTTGTCACCAGGGCTCAATCATTTGTAACAGCAAGTCCGGTTTTTTATACCAGGATTGAGCAGGAAGTAAGATGCCTGGATAAAAACAAAAAGAGTTAAAAGCAAAATGGCAGCTGGCGGTATAATATCCGGCACATATAAAGGCTTTGCATGTAAGCTATATTTTTTTATCTTAGCACTATTATGAACCAAAACGATGTATCATGACACACAGCCTGCCAAAACTACCTTATTCACCCGAGGCACTGGAGCCTTATATTTCAAAGAAAACAATTGAGTTCCATTACGGCAAGCACCACATGACATATGTGAAGAAACTCAATGACCTTATCAAGGGTTCACCGTTTGAAGAGGCAAGCCTTGAAGAGATCATAATGAAGGCTGACGGCGGTATATTCAACAACGGTGCACAGGTGTGGAACCACACATTTTACTGGGAGGGGCTTTCCCCGAACGGAAACGGTCAGCCTGAAGGAAAACTGCTCGAAGCAATTAACGACAGCTTCGGGTCCTTTGACCGTTTCAAAGAGGAGTTTGAAAATGCGGCAGCCACCCTTTTCGGTTCAGGCTGGGCATGGCTTGTCGTGAATGGCCAGGGAAAACTTGAAATAGTCCAGACATCGAACGCAGGCAACCCACTGCGTGATGGCAAAAAACCACTACTTACCTGTGATGTTTGGGAGCATGCCTATTACCTGGACTACCAAAACCGCAGGCCTGAATATGTTGCCTCCTTCTGGAAACTGGTCAACTGGAAGAAAGCCGAGGAGAGGATGTAATACAGGATTTTTGTTTTTTCGGCGATCAAAAAAAAGATTAACGGTTGTTAAAGTGTGTTAAAGCCGACCGTCCGGGACATTAACCCTTTATTTTTGTAAAAGGGAAAAAGGAGTGTGGGCCATGAAGGCTTATTCTCCTTTTTACCAAACCGGCACCCCAACAATTTTTGGGCGGAAATTGTTGTTAGATCAATGAAAAAGAAATTTATTATACTGGTAATAATTGCCATAAGCATTTCCCTTCTGGGGTTGCTTGGCATACAGCTTTACTGGATACACAACGCCGTTGCAATTAAGGAGGTAAACTTTGACCGTGGTGTCAGTGAAGCCGCCTCAAGAGCGGTCTACAAGTTCAACAAGCACGAGCTTACCCGCAGGCTTATCAGGCAGCAGGACCGCAGCCAGCACATGAGGCAGCTGAGCCACCTGCTGGACTCCCTTAACCGCACCTACTACAACCGTGTTTTTTCCCAGCAGCGCGAACAGTTAATCCAGGGCGACCCCGGATCCAGCTTTTTCTGGCATGAGATAGATATTCAGCTGCGGGATGCACAGAACCGCCTTCACGATGCCGATACAGAGCTGTTTGACACCAGTTATATTTCCGGGGGCTCTTACAGGCGCGGGCTTGATGCCGGATATCTGCCTGAGTCAAGGCGTTCAACTGCACGCGATCCCCTTGGTGAGTTTTTTGAAAGAAGCAAAATAATAAGTGAACTCTTTGAAGATCTCTTCTCAAACAGATACACTTTTCAGGTCTCGGATGAGGAGAGTGTTTCCGCACTCGACTCACTGCTGGCTCATGAACTCAGCACCCAGGGCATAAACACACCTTACGAGTTCGGTGTTTACAACCCGGTGCAGCATGTTATGCTAAGGGAAAAGACTGGCGGTCATACAAATGAACTTTTGCAAAGCCAGTATGCCTTTCACCTGTTCCCGAACGACATATTCGCAAATCCCGAATACCTTCTACTGCACTTCCCCCAGCAGGAAAGGTATATATTAAGCCAGATGAATGCCATGCTGGCTGCCTCAATAGTACTGTTATTCATTATCATCTCATCATTCGCATTTACAATATTCACCATATTCCGCCAGAAGAGGTTATCGGTCATGAAGAACGACTTTATCAACAACATGACCCACGAACTGAAAACCCCCAT
>PWNY01000179.1 GCA_003557805.1 Bacteroidales bacterium
CGTCAGTACCCAGGAAAATTTTATCGCCCAGGCCTCTGGAACTAAAGCAGCCAACCTTGTTCTTCAGGTTGCTTTCCATATTCTGTGCTATCCAGCAGGGTTTTTTACGAATCATATCCCTCTCCCCATCGTTAAGATGAAGACCGTGTACCAGAATGGTTTTTGGTGAGTCCAGTACCCCGGCTTCATTCAGCCGGTGGCCTGCCTGCTGGTAATAGTTCTGCAGGCAGTGTTTCTGGTCGTACTTGTCTTCTGCAAGATGAATATGTATCCCGCTGCCATGCTTCTGCATCAGCCTTACTGCTCTTTCAAGGCTCTCATTACCTACGGTGAAAGAGGCATGCAGGCCTACAAGGCCCTGGTTTTTTTCAAGCCAGTTATCGCACTCCTCAAGCCCTTCAGCTGCCTTGTCCGTTCCGTAACGGTCAGTTACTTCATAGCAGAGAAGATGACTTATACCGGCCTGTTCAAATGCCCCGGCAATTGTTTCAAGTGATCCGCCTATGTGCCCGGGTGATGCATGATGGTCTACAATAAATGTGGATCCTGCCTTTAAAGCCTCAATGGCTGTTGCCAGTGCACTGAGCCTGATGCTTTCCCGGTCGAGGTTCTGGTCAAGGGTCCACCAGATATACTTGAGTATCGCCCTGAAGTCAGATGGTACTCCCAAAGGCTTCGGCATTCCCCTGGCAAGTGCGGAATATACATGATGATGACCTATTGCAAAAGATTTTGTAACAAATTTTCCGGTGCAATCTATAACGGAAGTTTCTTTAACCCCGGTCATCTCATCACTAACTTTATCTACAAACCTTATACCCGCATTCTTACCTTCCCCGGCAATAATATTGCATTGTTTCATACTGAGACTTTCCCAGTCAATATATGTTGCGTTTCTGAGTATTGTGGCCATAGGATGGTCTTTTTATTTCTTTTTTATGGGTTCAATGGGAAGGCTTGTTCGTTTCACCCCGTCGAATGCATAGTATGCATTTGCAACCGCAGCAGCGGTAGGTACTACTCCTATTTCACCTATGCCCTTGGCACCATAAGGGCCGTGGGGATCTTTCTCCTCTACTGCTATAACCTTAACCTCGGGCATTTCCTTAGCCCTTATTATTCCCAGATCCTTCATTTTAAAACTATCCGGCCAGCCTTTTTCAAGGGGGAGGTTTTCTTTAAGAGCATAACCCACTCCCATATGAACACTTCCTTCTATTTGTCCCTGAAATAGCAGGGGGTTGACTACCCTGCCCGCATCATGTGCCGCCACCACCTTTCTTAGTCTGCCCGTTTTGTCCAATATGGCAACCTGGGTGGCATACCCATAAGAAAAGTGGATTTTGGGATCACCGCCATTCTCTCCCGGTCTGCAGGTCCAGTCGCATATGTATTTGCCCCTGTAAACACTTCCTGTAAGGTTTTTAAGTGCTCCTTCAACATCGCTACCCGCGGCCACCAGATCATTTTTGAGTCCGGAGGCTGCATCTATAATTGCATTACCCAGCAGTGCCGTTCCCCTGGAGGAAGTTGTCATACCTGTGGGTATACCCGCTGTAGTGTCCACTATTACTTTTATGTTTGCGGGAGGTATTCCGGTTTCCTGACAAAGGAATTGAATGGCTACCGTATTTATTCCCTGCCCCATTTCGGTCCAGCCATGGTGTATCTCCACCCTTCCTTCTGACACTATCTTTATCTTTACAGAGCTTTCGTCTGTCATGCCGTTTCCCACTCCTGAATTCTTTATTGCACAAGCAACTCCGGCATACCGGGCTCTCCGGAAGTCCTCCCTTACCGCCAGAAGTGTTTTTTTGAGTCCCACACCTTCAAGTCTTTGCCCGGCAGCAGTCCTTGAACCTTCTTCCAGGGCGTTGTCATACCTTATCTGCCAGCGGTCAAATCCTCCGGCGTAACAAAGTTCGTCTATACAGCTTTCAAGTGCAAATACAATCTGAGGTACACCGAAACCCCTCATGGCACCTGAAGGTATATTATTCGTGTATACGGTTTTTGCCCTGATGTCAACTGAAGGTATCCAATAGGCCCCTGTGGCGTGGCCCACAACACGCTCCATTACCTTTGTGCCTACGGATGCGTATGCACCCGTATCACCTGTTGCTTCCAGCTGCAGGGCTGTGAACTTTCCGTTGCTGTCGCATGCAAGCTTTATCTCCATCTTAACCGGGTGTCGTTTAGGGTGCATCCTTATTGATTCTTCCCTGTCCAGGCTGAGCTTGACAGGTTTTTTGAGCAGCCAGGCAAATAAAGCCGCATGGCCCTGCACGCTGAGGTCTTCCTTGCCTCCAAATCCACCTCCGTTGGGGACAAGGCTTACCCTGACATCCTCCTCCCCAGTATTAAGTATCCGCGCAATTTGCCTGCGGTCTTCATATACACCCTGGCCCTGGCTGTAGACCCTGATGCCTTTGCCTTCAGGAATTGCAACTGCTGCCTCGCATTCGAGGAATGCATGTTCGATAAGTGAGGTTTGGTAAACTGCTGATGATATCCATCGAGCATTGGCGAACTCCCTTTCAGGATTGCCGGAATGAATGCTGGATGTTTCAAGTAAGTTTGACCTTCCGGGGTGTACCCGGGGGCTGGTATTTTTCAGCGCATCTTCCGGGGAGAAAACACCCTCTAGCACATCATATCTGATTTTTATACTTTCGGCAGCTTTTCTGGCAGTTTCCCTGTCTTTAGCAACCACTCCCGCCAGAACATCACCAATATAGCGGGTTACCTCCCCTTTTGCAACCATAAGGGGCCAGTCATTGAAAATTAAACCGTTATACCTGTCTCCGGGAATGTCATCAGCTGTAAAGACCCCGATAACCCCTTCAATGGACAAAGCTTCAGAGATATCAGTACCGGTAACCCGTGCCCTGGGATGATCGCTGAATTTCAAGGCTGCATGCAGAATACCCTCAGGGTAAAGGTCATTTACAAACTGCCTTGAACCCAGCGCTGTTTCAATTGATCCATATTTTGTGAGCGAAATACCGATACCTCCCTGCAAATTGCCCAATGTGATCTCTTTTTTATTGTTCAGTGCCTGTTCAATTGCATTGACGATCTTGACATAACCGGTACACCGGCAGAGGTTTGGGTTTATATTGCGGATTATTTCAAGGCGCGTGGGAGGAGGATCTTTTTCAAAAAGCTTCCGGGATCTCAAGATAAAGCCTGGTGTACAAAATCCGCACTGAACCGCACCATTTTCGGCAAACATTCTGCCAATCATGGTCCTGAAAGGTTCGGGCAGACCATCGGTGGTGATCACAGACGACCCGTTCAAATCCTTCATCCAGACACGGCAGGCGAGACTGGGTTTCCCGTTTACCTCTACGGTGCAGGCTCCGCAAACTCCTTCGCCTGAACAGCCTTCCTTTGCAGAAGTTATATGGAGTAATTCACGCAGATAACGGAGCAGGCTGATTTCGCCACTTCCATTGTAACTCCTGTTTTCTCCATTAACCGATAGTTTGATCATATCGTATCGCGCAATTTTGAATTCAGTACCTCAGGCCTGCCTTCATTAAATCATTGACAGGGTCAGTATCAGGCTCAAGGCCTGAAGGGATTTCAAGCTGCTTCTCTACCGGCCCGGTGTCCTTAAGGCCGCTTCCAGTTGACAGGACAATATTATGTGAGGCGTGTTTCAGCCTGTCATCGCGGTGATACCTGAGCAGCCCTGCAAAACCCGCTGCTGCGGCCGGTTCAGAGAAAACCCCTGTGTTCCTCGCCAGAACCGATGAAGCTGACATTATCTCCATATCACTTACGCTTATACACTCACCATTGTACTTTTCTATCATTTGCCTTGTGTAGTAGAAATTTCTGGGAATATCAACAGAGATCGAGTCGGCTATTGTCAGGCTTTTGCGTATGCTGAATGAATGGGACCCGATATTCCTGATCAGGTTGTCGCTGCCTTCTGACTGTACTGCAACCAGCAATGGCATTTCATCGATAATACCAATATTGAGCAGATCCTCGAAACCCTTATAGATGCCGGATATGATAACCCCGTCCCCTACGGGCACGAATATTCTGTAGCTCTTTGCCGGCCGCATTTTGTCATATATCTCAAATGAGGCTGTCTTCTTGCCTTCTATCGTAAGTGGGTTATAGGCAGTATTGCGGTTATACCATTTGTGTGTTTCGCTGATTTTGATACTGAGCTCGAATGCCTGGTCATATGTGCCCTTTACTGGCAAAAGCCGGGCTCCGTACATTATAATCTGGCATAGTTTAGCCCTTGGCGACCTTTCAGGAACCAGGACTATTGCATTCTGGCGCTGCGAGGCACAGATCCCGGCTATTGATGAGCCTGCATTACCTGTGGAAGCTGTAACAATTGTCTTAATCCCTTGTTCCTTCGCAAATGCCGAGACTATTGCTGAGGCCCTGTCTTTATAGGAAAAAGTGGGGTTCTGGCTGTCGTCCTTGATATAAAGGTGAAAGGGGAGCTTTCGGCCATCAAGCTGGCTTATGTAATATAGCGGGGTATTGCCAACCCTTAGCTGCGGAAGACTGCTTAAGCTTTTTATTGGTAACAGATCCAGATAGCCGTTTTCTTTGAAATCATCAAAAGATTCTATCTTTCTGCGCAGATCAGAGTAGTCGTATACTGTTTTCAGGACTCCTTTCGGGGGTTGCATGGCTTTATTTTCCTTGCTGCACACGGGGCAGAGATAAATTATTCCGCTTACGGCAGCATTATAGCTGTTGCCACAGCTTGTGCATAAATAGCAGAACTCCTTCTTTTTTGAGGGGTATCCCATAGAAAGCAAGTTATAATGCCAATTTATTAAATTTTGATCAAACCGGGGCTGTTTTTACTAATTTTGTTGGGATTGGCAGGTTTTTATTTTGACAATGAATTTGCGGACAATTTATTTTTTTCTGCTTTTTGGTGTTCCTGCAGTCAGTTGTGCAGGACATCCCTTTCCCAACAGCTGTTTTGCAGAGATAAAAGGGACAGAAATTCATTACCGCTACTGGGAGCCAGCCGTTGAATCCCATGCAGGGAGCGTTTTTCTTGTGCATGGTTTTGGTGCATCAACATACTCCTGGCAACAGGTTGCAGATTCACTGGCGAGATCCGGTTTTGAGGTTATTGCAGTGGATTTGCCGCCCTTTGGCTACAGTGGTAACTCGCATAGGATTAACCAGTCTTTTACTGCACATGCAATGCGTTTGCATGAGTTTTTGCATAGATATTTTCCCGGAAGGTGCTGGCATATGGCAGGGCACTCC
>PWNY01000113.1 GCA_003557805.1 Bacteroidales bacterium
AAAACTCAGCCGTTATTACCACTACTACTTCCTTCCCTCAAGCTTTTCAGGTGACCCTCCTGCCCTGCTTAAAAAAGAGCTTACGGGTATACTTCTGAAAATATCCGGAAGGCTAATCGAATCTCTTGACGGTCGAACTGCAGTGGTTCCACTAAGTGGTGGCTACGACTCGAGGCTGATTGCATCAATGCTGAAGTTTGCCGGTTATGAAAACACAATCTGTTTTACTTATGGTGTACCGGGAAGTGAATCTGAAATCAGTAAAAAGGTCGCAGACCAGCTGGGCTTCAAATGGATTTTTATTGACTACAGGGAGTTCGACAGATCAGCATACCTTGATGACGAAGAGTTCAGGGAGTACGCAAACTATGCGGGCAATGCATCATCCATGCCATACCTGCAGGAGTACTTCGCAGTTAAAAAGTTCAGGGATGAGGGTATAGTTCCTGAAGACAGTGTTTTTCTGCCAGGGCATACAGGGGATTACATTGCAGGCAGCTATTCGGAAAAGACAATTAAAAAGCAAAGGGGGGAAAAGGACAGGGCCCTGAGGATTACCGACAATTACTTCTGGTTCATCAGGCTTCCTGGATCCCAGAGAAGGCATATTGCAGAAAGGATCAGGAAATGGTTTTACCATTACGAGCACCCTCCCTGCCAGACTGATCCAGTCTATGACGTTTTCACAGAAGACTGGGACCTTAAGGAGAAGTTCCCTAAGTTTATATTCAACTCGGCAAGGGTTTTTCCATTTTTTGGATATGAGTTCCGTTTACCTTTATGGGACAGGGAGTTCAGGTCTTTCTTCAGGAAACTGCCTTTCCATTACCGAACATTCAAGAACCTGTATGATGAGGTAATAGAGGATGAATTCTTCAAGCCCCTGGGGGTATACTTCGGTGACATTGAGATAAAGGAAAGCCCCGGAGATATCAGGGCCAGGAACCTGGGCAGGTATATAAGGCACTTTCTTCCCAGGCCCATTATAAACCGAAGGATGCAGAAAAGAGATTATCTTCTCTACTGTGAATTTACACGGGAGATGGAAGACAGGGCGAATAACCCGGTGCTGCCACGACCCGGACTGATCAACAGTTATAATGCCAGGATCTGCCGATGGTATGCATCTGAGGTAATAAATATGTGCACTTCAGGTAAGGGCGGGTAACAGCCCCATTCTCTATTCCTCGCTTATCTGGCCTTCATAGTTCTGAATAAAGGCATCAAGATCGTTTGATTCAAGATAGGCCCCGGTATTGAAAAATGCCAAAAGCGCCTCCATCCTGACTGGAGGCCTGAACCCTGGTATTGCCGTTATAAGTTGCAGCTCCTCATTAAAAAAGGCAACCGATGGGTAACTCATCCTGCCCTGCAGAAGTGCAATAGCAAAACTGTGGGTCGAACGCCTTTCGCCAATGTTTTCATTCTCAAAAACATTACCCTGAAACTCTATTGGTTCGTGCTGTTCAGCATTTAACTTAACAGGATAGAAGTTCTCGTTTAAATATGATGCTATTACAGGGTGAGCATAGGTCTCGCTGGTCATACGCCTGCACCACCCGCACCAGTCAGTGTAAACGTCAACAAACACCATTCGTGGTTCCTCAAGCACCTTTTCCTGCGCCTCTTCCATGCTTAACCATTTTACACCGTTATCACCTGCATTGACGGTAAAGCTTATAAGTAAAGCCATTGACAAAACAAGCACTGCCTTTTTGATGTTTCCAAAATTCATAGTACTTAATATTTACAGTTGTATATACAAAATTAGTTCTTCGTACCGCAATTAACAAGCATACTCTTAATTTAACAAACCGGAGAATCATATTGTTTGCTATTTTTGTTATTTACTTAACAAACCCGGTACCGTTAATCGTGCTTCTAAGAAGGAAAAAGACCCATAACATATCACCCGGCAGGATAGCCTGGAACAGGTTCAGGAAGATTCCAACCGCAATGGCTGGTATGTTGTGGATAACACTTATGGTATTGCTGGCATTTACAGGTTATCTTTACATACCCGATAAAACACAATATGCAAATCACCAGCAGCTGGAAATCTCCACACACAGGCCCGGCACCAGGATAACCACCCTCTACATAAAGGATAATCAAAGGTACCAGGAGCCTTCGCTGCTGGAAAGGATCGCAAGAGGCAGACCGCTAAGGTATACGACCATTCCCATACAGGACCATTATTTCAGGGATTCACTCCTGCATTTCGAGAGTTATGCGGGTCAGGAAGGCTACCCCGGACTGGAATCTTTCAGGACTCTGCCGGATATTCTCTACCCCATTGATACCGAAACAGAAATAACCAGGGCAGGTAAAGACAGCCTTGCATTCAGGGATATATATGGTAATAAGCACATACGTAGTATCAGCTCCATGCAAGAGGAGGTCAGGGAGAACAATATCAGGGACAAAGTGTACATCCTTGGTACAGATACTTTTGGCAGGGATTTGCTGAGCCAGCTGATAATCGGCGCGCGCGTTTCACTTTCGGTAGGTTTTATTGCGGTAATAATTTCACTGTTGATAGGGATAACACTGGGAAGCATTGCAGGGTTTTTCAGGGGATGGGCCGACCAGCTGATCATCTGGATAATAAATGTGGTATGGTCAATACCCACTCTTTTACTTGCCATTGCTATAACTTTTGCCCTGGGCAAGGGGTTCTGGCAGGTTTTTGTCGCCGTGGGCCTAACAATGTGGGTGGAAGTAGCCAGGCTGGTGCGCGGCCAGGTAATCAGCATTCGGGAAAAGGAGTTTGTTGAATCTGCAAAGGCATTGGGGCTGAATAGTTTCAGGATCATAAGCAGGCATATAATGCCAGTTATTACCGGCCCACTGATAGTTGTTTCTGCGGCCAATTTCGCTTCTGCAATACTTATAGAAGCAGGACTCAGCTTCCTTGGTATAGGGGTCCAGCCACCAATGCCATCCTGGGGTACCATGATAAGAGAACATTACGGTTTTATTCTGCTGGACAAAGCCTATCTTGCAATTCTGCCAGGCATCTCCATAATGCTGCTTGTACTCTCATTTATGCTAGTGGGTAACGGGCTTCGCGATGCCACCGACAAAACGGGTATAGATTCAGGATAATAGCAACTTTGGATTATATTCAGCGTACCTTGTTGCCCAGAAGCGGTACAAAGCGGAAAAAGCCCATCTTCTCCTCCCTGGTGTTCTCCTCATCGATTTTGGTTATCCTCTTCATAACCTGTGTATCGCCTGCACCAACCGGTATAACCAGTAATCCCCCGGGCTTGGTCTGTTGCAGAAGTGCCTCGGGAACGTAGGGGGCGGCAGCGGTAACAAGGACCCTGTCAAACGGAGCAAATGCCGGCAGCCCCTTATATCCGTCACCATAAAAGAGTTTTGCCTTATAGTTCATCCTCTCAAGCAGCTCCTTGGTTTTCCTGAACAGTGAATGGTGCCGCTCAATACTGAATACCCTGGCGCCCATTTTCTCCAGTATGCATGCCTGGTAACCACTACCGGTGCCTATCTCCAGGACCTTCATTCCCTTTTCAACTTTCAGCAGCTCAGTCTGGAATGCAACTGTATAGGGCTGGCTGATTGTCTGACCGGACCCTATGGGAAAGGGTTTATCCTGGTAGGCAATCTCTACAAAGGAAGAGTCCAGAAAGAAATGCCGGGGGACCTCCTCTATTGCAGACAAGACCCTCTCATCCCTAATCCCCTTTAAACTTATCTCTTCGACAAGCTTCTTTCTCAGGCCTTTATGCCTGTATGTGTCTTTCATGATCTAAAGGACCGTTTATTGCTTTCAAAAAGTATACGAAAATAATCATTTCAGGGACCATAAAAAACTATACTTTTGTCAAAAGTATTAAGGAAAAAAATATTTAATTGACATGGTAAGGAAAATCGGTGTGCTTGGAGCTGGTCACCTGGGTAAAATACATATTAAGTGCATTCTTGCATCAGAAGATTTTGACCTTGTAGGGTTTTATGATCCTGATGAGGATACTGCCAGTGCCGTTGAAAAATCATTCGGTGTAAGGAGGTTCCATTCAGAGGATTCACTGATAGAGGCTTCTGAGATAGTTGATATAGTAACCCCAACTGTATCCCATTTTAATTGCGCATCAAAGGCCCTGAGGCATTCAAGGCACGTTTTCATCGAAAAACCACTCACCACCACACTTGAAGAAGCCAGCAGGCTTATCTCGCTTGCAGAGGAGGCAAGCGTGAAGGTACAGGTCGGTCATGTCGAACGGTTTAACCCGGCATTCATTGCAGCCAGTAAATACCTGAAAAACCCCCTCTTCATTGAAGCGCACCGGTTGGGTCAATTTAACCCCAGGGGAACGGATGTACCCGTAATACTTGATCTGATGATACATGATATCGATATCATTTTAAATGTGGTGAAGTCAGGTGTGAAGAAGATTTCAGCAAGCGGGGTGGCAGTTGTTTCGGAAACCCCCGACATAGCCAATGCAAGGATAGAGTTCAACAACGGATGTGTCGCAAACCTCACGGCCAGCAGGATATCTATGAAGGTTATGAGAAAGACCCGCTTCTTTCAGCATGAGGGCTATATTGCCGTTGATTTCCTCAAGAAAGAGACACAGATAATCAGAATGAAGGATGTAGGGGCAAGCCCTGACCCCTTTGCCATGGTAATAGACATGGGACCTGAAAAGAACCAAAAACAGATATGGGTTGAAAAACCAGAGATAAAACCAATAAATGCAATAAAGACCGAACTTGAAACATTCAGTGACTCCATCAACAACAATACAGAGCCGCTGGTTAATATAATGGATGGATATGCTTCACTTGAGGTTGCCTACCGGATAATGGACAAAATAAATGATAATATTCAGATGCTGACTTAATAGGCTTCCGGGTGCCGGGCGCTTTATATTTGCACAAAAAACATTATGCAAAACAGCTTCATTAGCTTAATTGTGCAATATGTTATACAAGCCGTCGTTATCACCTTATAATTCCCTTTTTTTGCCCTGTAATTACCGATCAATAAGTCCGCCGCACTGATTGTGCGGTAATATCCAGCTAACCAAAACTGCTTAATGGATAGACGTTTACATAATATTCAGATCATAAAGTTTGTCTTTTTTGATTTCCTTGCTGCAGCCCTTGCCTGGTTTTTATTTATCAATATCCTCAGCGCAAATAACGGGTTCGTCCTGGAAAGGTTCATGGATCAGGCGTTTATCGAAGAGAACCTTTTGTTAGGGTTAATTATA
>PWNY01000246.1 GCA_003557805.1 Bacteroidales bacterium
AAGTATTTTCAGCCTTATAAAATTAAGGAAAAGAAAGTGGGCAAGCCCCGGCATAAGGAAGCTGCCTGATAGTATAAGCCCCTGAATATAAACAGGGTAAAGGGCCGTGAAGTGGCGGGCCAGTACAGAGCCCATACTGTGGCCAAGAACAAATACGGGAATTTCCGGCTGGTTCTTTCTTACAGAGGTATAAAGTGCCCTTACGTTCTCAAGCATTATCTGCCATCCTCTTTTCCACCTGATAATACCGATCTCTTCAAGGCTTGCTGCGGTTCTCCCCTGACCGGGATGGTCACAGGCATAAACACCGTACCCGTTTGATGCCAGAAACCTGCCGAACTCACTATATCTGCCTGAGTGTTCAGCCATACCTGTTATTATTATCAAAAATCCTTTTGTTTTCACCCCGGATGGGAGTATACTCTGAACAAAGAACCTGTTGTTGGTTGAGCTGTTCAGATAAAAGGACTTTTCAACTGGCTTGCCTGCTTCCATAAAAAGTCAATTTTTTCGACCTTTGCACCTTTTTAAGTATAATTGTCAAATATATTAAACTTCTTTGCATGAAGGAAGAAAAACCGGGATTTGGAAGGCAGCTCAATCCATTACAGCGTTTCCTCTGGGTTGCTGCAGGCAGTATATCCCTTGGGCTGGCAGTGCTTGGTATACCGCTGCCCCTGCTGCCCACCACTCCTTTCCTGCTGCTTTCGGCATATTGCTATGCAAGAAGTTCGGAAAGGTTTTACTATTGGCTTATCAACCACAGGATATTCGGTAAACATATAACCAATTACCAGGAGCACCGGGGAACAACAGCCGGTGTTAAAAAAGGGGCGCTGCTGCTGCTATGGCTCAGCATAGGATTTTCGGCATTCTTTGTGGTCTCGGCTTTGTGGGTGCGCCTGCTCCTTTTGGTGATCGCAACAGGTGTGACAATACATATAGTTTCACTGCGGACCCTGAGAAAGAATTAGGGATACTGAAAAAAAGCCGTGCCCGGGGTATAAACCGGCACGGCTTTCCATAACTGGGGTCATTCAATATGTGAACCCTTTTACTGCTTGGGTTTTACATAACCCTGTTTTACCTCTTCCTGGGTTGGCTCCCTGCGGTTTACAACCTGCCCCCTGAAATGCAGATCCATTCCTGCCAGGGGGTGGTTGAAGTCCATCTTCACTTTTTCATTCCCTACTTCCATGACCTTTCCCCTGTGAGGGTTGCCCTCCTGGTCCTCCATGTTTATGATGTTGCCTTCCACCAGGAGATCTTCGGCAAGCTTGCCGTCAATTACGAAAATACTTTTGGGAAGGTCCACGATGGCCTTATCGTTCACCTGACCATATGCATTATCTGCTTTTATCAAAAAGTCGAAAGACTGGCCTTCTGCCAGGTCCTTTACATTTTCCTCGAAACTCTGGTTAAGCCTGCCTGCCCCGAAAAGGAACTCAATGGGCTGATCCTTGTTTACAGATTCCAATAATTCCCCTTCTGGCCCTCCTTCACGCAACTCGTAAGTAAGTGCAATTACTTTGGCATCGGATTGAGTCATAATATACTATCTTTGGTTTAAAAATTAACGGGATAATCCCTGCCTAAAACAGAGAAAATCCCGGAACAATTTGATTTCTAATTGCAAAGATATGAAAATAGGCTTCAAAGGCAAAAATCAATACATATATTTTTTCGGCCGGGGCAAAGATTGGTTAATTTTAATAAAAAGTGTATCTTTGCGCTCCCGAAAATAAGAAAAGAATTTTATCATGGCCAAGAAAACGAAAGAAGCACGCCACCAGGTTATCCTGGAATGCACCGAGCATAAGGACAGCGGGATGCCGGGTACATCACGTTACATAACAACAAAGAACAAGAAAAACACACCCGACCGTCTTGAGTTGAAGAAGTACAATCCCATACTCAGGAAGATGACAATTCATAAAGAAATCAAATAAAAAGGTATCATGGCAAAGAAAGTAGTTGCAACACTTAAAACTTCCAGCGGCAAGGGTTTTGCCAAGGTGATCCGGATGCAAAAATCTGAAAAGACAGGTGCCTACTCCTTTGAGGAGAATGTTGTAGCAGCCGACAAAGTGAAGGAATATTTTGCCCGGAAAAAATAGTAAGGCAGATAACACCTGGGTTTACCGGGATGCAGCTCTCTTACTGCATTGACCGGAGGCTTTTCAGATCTGTACTCCGTAGTTACCGGATACAGGTCTGTTTTTGTTTTGGCCTGTGTGAAGCAGCCGGCTTTATTAAGCTCTAATCCGTTATTTACCATATGATATAATAAAATGGGCATACTGGATATTTTCTCAAAAAACAGGGAAGAAAAACTTGACAAGGGTTTATCCAAGACCCGTACAAGTTTTTTTTCGAAACTCTCAAAGGCTGTTGCCGGGAAGTCTACAGTTGATTCAGCAGTTCTTGACGATTTGGAGGAGGTGCTTATAAGCTCGGATGTGGGTGTCGCCACGACCATTAAGATAATTGAAAGAATAGAGGAGAGAGTTGCCAGGGACAAATACCTCGGCACAGACGAGTTGAACCGTATACTCAGGGATGAGGTTGTGGCCCTCCTGAAGGAGAACAGCGCGAGTGACTTTGCATCTGTTACCACAGAGCTGGGTAAAGGCCCCTACGTTATAATGGTTGTGGGAGTGAACGGGGTTGGAAAAACCACTACGATCGGAAAACTGGCCCATAAGTTTAAGAGTGCGGGAAAAAAGGTGGTTCTTGGTGCTGCCGATACATTCAGGGCAGCGGCTGTTGACCAGCTCTCAATATGGTCAGAAAGGGCAGATGTCCCGATCGTTAAACAGGGTATGGGGTCAGATCCAGCCTCCGTTGCCTATGAAACACTGGAATACGCGGTCCGCAACGACTTTGATATCGTTATTATCGATACTGCCGGGAGGCTGCACAACAAGGTTAACCTCATGAATGAGCTGGGCAAGGTTAAAAGGGTGATGAAAAAGATCATTCCGGATGCACCCCAGGAGGTACTCCTTATACTTGACGGTTCTACCGGGCAGAATGCATTTGAGCAGGCAAGGCAGTTCACATCGGTTACCGAGGTAAACGCCCTGGCTATTACAAAGCTTGACGGCACCGCTAAAGGAGGGGTGGTCATAGGGGTGAGCGACCAGATGAGTATCCCTGTTAAGTATATTGGCGTTGGCGAGGGGATTGACGATTTGCAGATATTTGACCGCGAAGCATTCGTGGAAACCCTCTTTCAGTCGTGAGTGCCAGGTATAACAAAAAGATCTCAGTTGCATTTACTACTCTCGGATGTTCGAAGAATGTCGTTGACTCCGAGAAGATCATGGCACAGTTGCCCGAAAGCAGGTATAAGCTGGTTGAAAGTGGAGGCGAAGGGGCTGATATACTTATAATAAATACCTGTGGCTTCATTAGGGACGCCAAAGAAGAGAGCATTGATGCGATACTTCAGGCGGTAAACTTCAAACAGCAGGGCAGGACCAGGAAAGTAATTGTTACAGGATGCCTTTCAGAAAGGTACAGGGAGGAACTTACAAAGGAAATACCCGAAGTTGATGCATGGTTCGGGGCAAGGAGCCCTGCTGAACTTCTGTCTCATCTGAAAACCGACTTCAGGGAAAATGATCCCGGCCGGGTGTTGACAACTCCTTCACATTACGCTTACCTTAAGATAGCAGAGGGTTGCGACCGCACCTGCTCTTTTTGTGCCATACCCCTGATCAGGGGTGTTTACCGGTCAATACCCCTTGAAACACTGGTATCTGAAGCTGAACTACTGGCTTCATCAGGCGTAAGTGAACTGATACTGATTGCACAGGACCTGAGTTACTACGGTACTGATATCTATGGTAAAACAAAGCTTGACAGCTTGCTGGTGAAACTCTCTGCGATAAGCGGCATAGACTGGATAAGGCTGCATTATGCATACCCCCATAACTTCCCTGACTCGCTGATAACTATGATCGCTGGTGATAAAAAGATATGCCGGTACCTCGACATTCCGCTTCAGCATATAAGCGATAAAATACTCAAATCGATGCGCCGCGGACACAGCAGGCAGGGGACTTACTCCTTCCTTGAGAAATTAAGGGAGAATGTTCCCGGTATCGCACTCCGCACGACACTAATGGTCGGATACCCGGGTGAGACTGAAAAAGAGTTCAATGAACTCAAGGACTTTGTCAGGGAGATGCGTTTTGAGCGAATGGGTGTCTTTACGTACTCTCCCGAAGAAGGAACCAGGGCATGGGCTCTGGGCGATCCCGTGCCTGAAAAGCTTAAAGAGGAGAGGGCAGAGGAGCTGATGCAGATGCAGTCGGAAATATCACTTGAACATAACCGGTCCAGGATCGGCAGTGTTATGAAGGTTTTGATTGACAGGGAGGATAAAGGGCACTTTATCGGGCGCACGGAATTTGATTCGCCTGAAGTGGACAATGAGGTGTATATTGAAAAAGTCCCGGGACTTCGCCCGGGACAATTTTCTACCGTAAGGATACTCTCTGCAGGTGAATATGACCTGTTCGCAAAAGCACTAACTTTTACTGAAGCAGAAGGGCATTAAATATCAGCTTGTTTGAGACTGGTGTGGAGCCCCTGAAGTTAGGTGCGAATGAGAAAAGCACCGCCTGGCCTTCACCTTTTTCCATCCATACTATTGCCGGCTGGCGTTCAAGGAGCTCTTCATTTTCAGCATAGCCGCTCAGGACAATATTCTCCTTTTCCGGGAACTGCCCCACAACTCTCCTGTCCATGCCGAATGAGGGCACTGAAGTGGCAAATACAGGCGAGTTTCTGTGAAATACGCCTATCTCGGAAGGCATTCCAAAGGTAAGCGGATGATCCTGCATAAGATTTATCTTTAAAAAAGAGCCGGGACAGGAAAATCCGCCAGCAATAAGGCTGGAAGAGATATCCCTGACAGGGAAGTTGAACCTGTCACTGTCGTTTCCGGGGTTCATCATTCCAAAGAACAGACCTGACGATCCTGCCCAGGAGACGAGATTACCTCCCTGTTCAAGGAATGAAAGAACGTTCTGCCAGCCCTCGCTTCCCATTCCTTTTATATATTCCGGATTGTAAAATGGTATTACCACTTCGCCCCTTCTTGTAAAGTGCCCATCAATGATCCGCTCCTTTGGAGTATCGGGAAACACTATCACGTCAAACTCCGCTCTGAGGTCCGTATCCCTGAAGTCAACCGGGTTCAGCACGGTATATGGTATGCCGTAAGTGTCAAACAGGTACCTGGTCCAGCCGGCGTCCATATCATGGAAGTTTGTTTCACAAAGTGCTATCCTTGGCATACTGACCTTTACCGCCTCTGCCGGCCTGCTCTGAAATGCCAGGGGAAAAACCCTGATATTGTAAAGAGTCTCTTCCATTTGCAGGCGTGTTCCGCTTAAAACCGGTGCAATAAAGCTTCCAGCCGGTATGCTCTTACCTTCTGAAACCTTCTCTGAATCTGTACGTGAAATTTCCACACCCTGGCCAAGCAGTGCGAATACTGCCTTGTAACTGCTGTTCTTGTTGGACGGGAATACCAGCCAGTTTGCATCATCAGGGATTATAAATCCCATACCTTCACCATTAGGGTCAAATGCAGCAATATCGAGTTCCCGGCCTGAATAGTGTGTGTTCACCTCAATGCATTCAAGGCCGCGGTGAAGCGGAAGTGACCAGGAGGTTATATCATAGGGGCGGATAATTTCACCTCCGGGGGTATACCTCCTTACAGGGAATACCTGGCTCTCCATCACCTCTTTTATGAACGCCCTGAATGGCTGGGCAAGGGGTATGATGAAATCACCCTCGTTTACAACCTTTCCCTCCATCACGGTGCGGGAGTTCATACGGTAGAGGTTTATACCGTGCCTGTCCAGCAGCACAAGCAGCTCATGAAGTTCCCCGCTGTCGTTTTGTTCAGCAGGCAGCACGTAGTAAAATGGCGGTTCGGTAAGACCTTTGTTTATCTCCCTGCGGCACATCTCATTGCGGAATTCAAGGATCTCCCTTTTGTGCAGGGATGCGGTCTTTACAAGGGAGTAGACAGATTCAAGTTCGTAGGTGACAAGGTCTTCCAGCCTCCACCACCCACCTGGCCATGGTGCCGGAAAGTTGATGCTCTTTTTGTAGTCGGACAGGCCCTTCCCTGCCACACTCAGTTCGTTTGCCTCAATATAGACTGGTGTTGCGAGCTGTACGCTTGCAGCTTCAGTAAGCAGGCTGATAACATTCTTCCATGCGCTTGTCTGTGTTGATCCGGGCCAGTAGTCATCGAAGAGATAGTGCTGGCTTACTCCTTTGAGGCCCTGTGCCGTCATGTCCCTGGCCATGTTAGAACCGAAAACCCATGTCCAGTTCCATACCAGTTCGTCGATATTGAGGGCAATTGGGTCATGGTTCGGCGGCACGAAATAGCGTGGGCCGGTACTTCCCATCTGGTGCTTTTCTACCAGTACCTGTGGGAACCAGTCAAGGTTGTATATGTCGGCAACTGCCTGGTTATCGCTCTGGGTGAGGGTTATAAAGTCCCTGTTAATGTTATGCCCCACATATTTATGGTATACACCTGGCATGCTGCTGCCCTCATAAGGTGTATCGAGGTATTCGTTGTAATGCTCAACTATCATGTTCATCCCGTCAGGGTTATGGCAGGGTACCATCATGAATACCACATCCTCAAGGTATCCTGGGTCACCTCCTTTTCCTGTTGCCAGGTTATATGCCATAAGGGGTGCAGCCTGTGAAGGCGCCACCTCGGTTGAGTGCATTGATAGTGTCACCAGGACAAAAACCCTGCCCTCTTCGATCAGGCTCTGTTTTTCCTCTTCGGGGATATTCCCGTCAAGGGCCAGCCTGGTGTTGATCTCCCTGAGCCTTCCGAGGTTACTTATGTTCTCGGACGATGATACGAATGTGATGTACATCGGCCTGCCCATTGGCGATACACCGTTCTCTATCATTGTCACCTTGTCAGATTCAGTGGCAATTAGCTCTAAATACCCGATAAGGTCCTCATACAGGAACATCTTTCTGTCTTCTCCGGGCGTGAATCCGAAAAAATCAGCGGGACTGGTAATGTTCTCTACTGAACCTGAAACTTTCGAATGCAGGGAACAGCTTAATAATAATACCAGGAAAATGATAATGGTTTTGTTAAAAGACATAGTTTATCGATTTGGGATTAATAAGAGTGAGATATGCAGTATATGATAAGCGGTATTACTGTTTTTCCATGATCGTATTGTATCCTGCCCTGAGTATATCCAGCGCCTCTTCTTTGTCCCTTCCTTCTGCATATGTCCTCAGTACCGGTTCGGTACCGGAGGGCCTTATCATCAGCCATGAAGAGTCACTGAAGTAGTATTTGAACCCGTCAAGATCCTCAGTCCTTATAACCTTGTAATTTCCAAAGGAGGAGTAAAAACCGTCTTTACAGTTCTTTACTATCCTTTCCTTCTCACCGGGGCTAATATGCAGGTCAGAGCGTTCGAATGCAAAGCTGCCGGTTATTGAGTATATATCTTCAATCAGTTCATTAAGGCTTTTCCCTGTCCTTACCATGGCCTCCCATATCAAAAGTCCGTTGTATATCCCGTCGCGTTCAGGAATATGCCCGCTTACTGCAATACCCCCGGACTCCTCACCACCTACCAGGATGTTCTCCTCCAGCATTAAACCACAAATGTGCTTGAAACCTATCTTCACAACCTCCAGTGGAAGGTTGAACTCCCTGCAAAGCTTGCCGATCTTTACTGATGAGGAAAAACCCGTTGCTACTTTCCCCTCCAGCTTTTTTACCTGGTTCAGATAGTATATAAGCAGCAGTATAACATGGTGGGAGTCTATATAGTTACCATTTTTATCCATGAGTGCAATGCGGTCGGCATCCCCGTCAACGGCAAGCCCGCAGTCAATGTTACCTTTTTCCCTTATCATCCGGCTGAACTCCTTCAGATTCTTTTCAAGGGGCTCAGGCGGGATGCCGTCAAAAAGCGGCTGCCTGACACAGTGCAGTAGCATAATGTCCGGGAACAGCCTTTTCATAACATTCTGACCTGAGCCATACATGGCATCAAAGGCGAAACTCATACCCGCCATACGCATTTTGTCCAGGTCGAACTTCTCCTCAAGGTAATTGCAGTACATCTCTTCCAGGTCTATATACTCAAGAAGTCCCTGTTTCTGTAGGTCCTCAAGCCTGACGGAGTCAAGGTCTGCGGTAAAACTGTCCGGTATGAGCCTTTCCACTTCCCCGATCTCCTTCTCAAGCATTGGACCGCCATAACTACCCTTTAACTTGTAACCATTGTAGATTGGTGGGTTATGGCTTGCCGTGATAAACACCCCCGCAGTGCAGTTATGCATCAGGGTGCCCATACTTACCATGGGTGCAGTAACAAAACTGCCTGCCATTTTCACCCTGACATTGTTCATACAGGCCACTTTTGCAACTGTCTCTGCAAACAGCTCACCCCCGAAGCGGCAATCGTGACCGACCATTACGGACGCATCCGTCCCCTGCTTTAGCACCCATTCGGCCGTGGCCTGTGCAATACGCGCCACATTTTCCGTAGTGAAATCTTTGGCAATTATGGCCCGCCATCCGTCGGTGCCGAACTTTATCTGCTTCATGATAACCTCTTTATGTCACACATTTTTTGAATAGCCTGGCCGGCATCAGCGATATATTCTGAGTTCGTTCAGGGCCTCCCTGTACTGCCTTGCGTTCCTCAGGTGTTCCTGGTATGTCTCTGCAAATACGTGGTAACCGCTAAAGTCGGCTCTGGCACTGAAGTAAAGATAATCATGTTCTTCGTAATCAAGAACAGCGTCAATTGCATGAGGTTCGGGCAGGTTAATCGGTCCCGGTGGAAGTCCTGCGTACATATAGGTGTTGTAAGGCGAATCGAACGCAAGGTGCTGGTTGAGCACCCTTCTTATACTGAAATCCCCCATGGCGTAAATTACAGTCGGGTCTGCCTGAAGCGGTATCCCCCTTTCGAGCCGGTTTATGTATACCCCGGCAATGCGGGGCATTTCCTCCCTTTTATTGGTCTCACTCTGCACTATTGATGCCAGTATACCGGCTTCCACCGGTGACAGCCCCCGTGACGATGCCTTTTCAAGCCTGTACTGGTTCCAGAACCTGCTGTATTCCCTTCCCATCCGTTCAATTAGCTGCCTTCCGCTGATAGTCCAGTATACCTCATAGGTGTCAGGTATGAACAGCAGCTTTGATGTAATACTGTCCATTCCCAGTTCTTCGAGGTATTCATTGTCATTAAGGAGATTGATAATTTCTGCTGAATCCAGCATAAGCTGCCCTGATACAGATGAGGCAAGCTCTTCGGTTGTACGTATGTTGTTGAATGTGATCCTTACAGGGTGCTGCATGCCTGCCCGCAGCATATTTACAAGCCGGTTATTGCTCATACGGTCACTTATGCGGTACCTTCCCGGGATTATCCTGGAGGGGTAATTCTTTCTCTGTGCAACCCATTTCAGGGTTGACATGTTTGTAATGTGGCCTGAACTGTCCAGGGCTGAGATGACATCCTCATAGGTTTTATCCTGGCTGATGGTTAAATAAGCGTACTCTTCATCACCAAGGTTTACATTGGGGGCGTGCACAATATAGTAAAAGGCCGCCAGGGCCGCCAGGCCGCCAAATACCAAACAGGCAGCCACGATAACCGCGATCCTGCGTATATGCCTAATTGATGTTTTCGACTTAATTTGAGGCATTTCTAAGAATTGCTTTCAAATATCAACTGAAGGAATAATTCATCCTTCCATCTCCCTTTTTGCAAACGCCAGCTTTTTCTGTTGCCGCTCACTTCAAAACCAAGCTGCCTGAAAAGATCTATACTGCCCTTATTTTCAGAATCAACCCCACAATAGAGTTGTTTCAAATTAAGAGTTTGGCCTGCATAGTCAATAATCAGACGCAGAGCTTCACTTGCGTAACCCTTGCGCCTTTTGTCCTTGTCAATGACTATACCCACAGCTGCCCTCCTGTGTTTGGGTTCGAACTCAAAAAGGTCGATGATCCCTGCAGCTTCTCCTGTTCCCTTTTCTGTAATCATCAGCCTGAGCTGTTTGTCGGCATAGATGTCGTTAGATGCATTTAGTATGTATTGCTCAAGATAGAATCGCGAAAAAGGGTTCAGGTGGTCACTGTACTGCCAGTTTTCGGGATCGTTCTCCCACTGGTATAGCTTGTCAAGGTCTTCTACCTCAACGGGCCTTAAAACAATATGTTTTCCTGCCAGCATAAACTGCTGTATTAGTGTTAAATGTCAGATCAATACCTCGCCTTTGAACACAAGGACCGCCGGGCCCTGAAGCTCTATATTGCGTATTGGCCCCCTTTCGGCGTTCATTAAATTAAAGGAAACACTCAGCCTGCCCCCATTGGTTACTATTGTGTATTTAAATGTTCCTGCCTGCCTTTGCTGGTAAACTGCTGCTGCGATTGCAGCAGCGGTTACCCCTGTTCCACATGAAAGGGTTAGGTTTTCCACACCCCGTTCATAGGTGCTGACCCGTATTTCGTCCCGGTTTATTACACTGGCAAAATTGACATTAACTCCTTCCGGCTGCCACTTTGCCGAGTTACGGATCCTTTTGCCTTCCCTGTATATATCGGTTTTCCCTATGTCTTCTCGAAACAGGACCAGGTGGGGTGAACCGGTATTGATAAAATATTCATCCTCCCTTATCCTTTCGGGTAGAGGAGCATCCTTCAGGGTGACGCTTACCTCGTATGACTTTTCGCCCATTTTAAGTATCCTCGCGGAATGCATCCCGTCTGCTGCCCTGAACTTCATTTCCCTTTGGGGTAAAAAACCTGTTGCAAATGCATAGGCAGCTGCGCAGCGGCTTCCGTTGCCGCAAAGGCTGCCTTCCCTGCCATCGGAGTTGAAATATTGCATTTGAAAGTCAGACCCTGTATCTTTCCTTAGTATTATCAGGCCGTCTGCACCAATGCCGGTGTGCCGGCTGCATAGCCGGGCCACTGTACTTTCGCCTTTCTTTCCTGTGGGGTCAAAAAGGGGGTTGCTGTCATCAATAATTATGAAATCATTGCCGGTTCCCTGAAACTTGACAAATGGCAGGTGCATCAGATAAAACATTTAATTACTCAAAAATAGTCAAAAAAATAGAACCCATTCCTGTTACATTCATGGCGAATTTTAGTTTTATTAAGATTTTTTGGGACTGTCAAGGCATGCTTATTGTTAAATTGCAAATGAAAAAAAAGATGATGACAAACTGACTTTTTTTTGTTTTGTAAGTCAAACATTTTGAATTTAGTAATTGTTAATCTCAACGATAGGGGGTAACCATGAAAAAGGTTTTTAGTCTGTTTTTTGCAGCAATACTGGGAGGAATAACGGCCGTAGGTATAAATCACTATTTCCTTGCACCCGGTGATGACGGTGTGGTGGTGTCACACACGATACCGCCCAGGCATGACCGTGTTCCTGCTTCATTTGTCAGCCAGGGCGGAGAAGGTGGACTCGGGCTGCCTGACTTTACTGTTGTATCTGAAATGACTGTAGACGCGGTGGTGCATATACGCACCGAGTTTCAGCGGCAGGCAAGTACTTACCAGGACTATTTCGGTCCTGATGATTTCTTTGATTTCTTTTTCGGCCCACGAAGGAGAATGCCACAGCAGCAACAGCCGTTAATTGGCAGCGGCAGTGGGGTAATTCTGTCAGATGATGGCTACATCATAACAAATAATCATGTTGTTGACAATGCCTCAAGGATAGAAGTCACTCTTAATGACAACAGGATGTATGAGGCTTACAAGGTTGGTAACGATCCTACTACAGACCTTGCCCTGCTGAAGATAGATGAAAATGACCTGCCATACCTTCACTTTGGTGATTCAGATGCGCTCAGGGTAGGGGAGTGGGTCCTTGCCATAGGTAACCCATTTAACCTTGAATCAACAGTTACCGCCGGAATTGTAAGTGCAAAAGGAAGGAATATAAATATCCTTACCGATACGATGGCCATCGAGTCGTTCATTCAGACAGATGCTGCGGTGAATCGTGGAAACAGCGGAGGAGCCCTGGTAAACACAAGGGGTGAACTAATTGGTATAAACACTGCAATTGCATCAACAACGGGGACATTTACCGGTTACTCCTTTGCCGTTCCCTCAAGTATAGCCATGAAGGTGGTTGAAGACCTTATGGAATTTGGAGAGGTGCAAAGGGGAATGCTTGGTGTTACAATTTCTCCTGTAACCAGCCGTATAGCTGAAGAGAGGGATCTTGGTGTTATCCGCGGAGCTTATGTGGAAAGGGTGACTGAAAACAGTGCTGCTGAAGAGGCCGGTATAAGGGAAGGAGATGTTATAACCGGAATAGATGACACCCAGGTTAGGAATCCTGCCGAGCTGATCGAGACCGTGGGAAGGAAAAGGCCGGGAGACGAGGTTCTCGTGCGGTATTACAGGAACGGTAATGAACGGGAGACTACCGCAGTGCTCAAAAACATTTACGGAGAGGTTGGTGCGGTAAGGCGTGAAGCACGTGAAACGGCCGAACTGCTTGGAGCCCGCTTTGAGAGTGTGCCCGCGGAACTGGCAGAAAGGCTGAACATTGAACATGGTGTGCAGGTTACATCCGTTTCAAGAGGCGCATTAAGCAATGCCGGAATAAGGCGTGGATTTATTATCACGCATATTGACAACACAGCCGTTCGTGAGCCTGATGATGTTAATCGCATCCTTGAAGGCAAAAGCGGTGGTGTTCTGGTTGAGGGTGTTTACCCGGACGGAAGGAGGGCATATTACGGGGTGGGGCTTGACTGAGCACCCCCCGGGCTTGCTCCCCGTGACGGAATTGTTTATTAGCATAATTTTTCGTACCTTTGGGGGCTTTTTTGTTAGTGGCTTAACAATTGCTGCAAACTTCTCCAAATAGTTAAAACATTATTATAACATATGCGACAGCTAGAAATTTCTAAATCTATTACCAACAGGGATACTGCCTCTTTAGACAAGTACCTGCAGGAGATAGGCAAGGTGCCTTTGATATCTGCCGAAGAGGAGGTGCAGCTGGCACAGAGGATCAAGCAGGGAGACCAGGTGGCTCTGGAAAAGCTAACCAAGGCTAACCTGCGATTTGTTGTGTCCGTTGCGAAGCAGTATCAGAATCAGGGCCTTAGCCTTCCTGACCTCATCAATGAGGGCAACCTGGGGCTTATCAAGGCGGCCAAACGCTTTGACGAGACCCGTGGTTTTAAGTTCATATCTTACGCGGTATGGTGGATCAGGCAGTCAATATTGCAGGCACTGGCTGAGCAGTCGAGGATAGTTCGACTCCCTCTCAACCAGGTTGGATCCCTTAACAAGATCAAGAAGGAAGCATCGAAGCTTGAACAAAAGTTCGAGAGGCCTCCTTCGGCCGAGGAACTTGCAGATGCCCTTGATGTAAATGAGGATAAGATTACCGAGTCATTCAGGATATCGACACATCATGTATCGGTCGATGCACCCCTGGTGCAGGGTGAGGATGCAAGCCTGCTTGATGTTTACGTGAACCAGGATTCTCCGAATGCGGATTCCAGCCTTATACACGAATCCCTTGCAAGGGAGATACAGCGCTCGCTGGCTACCCTTACCGACAAGGAGAGAGATGTTATTAACCTCTATTTTGGGATCGGTATGAACCACGGCCTGACGCTTGACGAGATCGGGGCAAAGTTCGACCTGACCCGTGAGAGGGTTCGCCAGATAAAGGAAAAGGCGATCAGGCGGCTTAAGCACACATCCAGGAGCAAGCTGCTTAAGGCTTACCTTGGACAGTAAACATTAAATTAGCTTACCGGGGCATCCTAAGGATGCCCTTTTTAGTATTAAGGCCCTTTAGAGTAATAAAAAACCCCAAAGATCGATGTTTTTGAATTTATACAGGAAAACCTTTCTGTTTCTTGCCATTGCATTATTTAATATGCCTTTCCTTGGAGCCTCAGAGATCAGGATCCAGGTCGCTGCAACAGCTGATGTGCATGCCAGGCTTTTTCCCTATGACTTTGTTGCCAACCGTCCCGCAAGGAACTCAATGGCAAATGTACACTATATCGTACAGGCCCTGCGGGCGCACAGCAACCAGTCACTGATACTGCTGGATAACGGGGATCTTATACAGGGAACTCCTGCTGCCTATTATGCAAACTTCGTGCAGGAGGCTGAGGCAAACCTTTTTAGCCGTGTTATGAACTTTATAGGTTTTGATGCGGCCACAATAGGTAACCACGACATAGAGGCCGGACCCGGGGTTTATAACCGGCTCGTTGAAGAGTTTGATTTTCCCTGGCTGGGTGCAAACGTTCTTGATGAGGAAACCGGGGAACCATATTTTAAACCCTATGTTATAATTGAAAGGCAAAGAGTGAGGATAGCTGTCCTTGGACTTACCACCACGGGTGTGCCTAACTGGCTGCCTCCGCATCTATGGGAAGGGCTGGCCTTTCAGGATATGGTAGAGGCTGCGCAATACTGGGTTGAATATATTAAAGAGAATGAGAGTCCTGATGCACTCATTGGTCTTTTTCACAGTGGGTTTGGCCCTCTTGAGCCCGAACCGGGAGATCACCCCCTGGAACATGCCTCCGGATATATTGCCAGGACAGTACCCGGGTTTGATGTTATTTTTTCCGGGCATGACCACCGCAGGAGGGTGCAGACTGTTATAAACAGGATGGGTAATGAGGTTCTTGTGCTCGGGCCGGGACATTTTGCGGAAAACCTCGCGCTTGCAGAGCTGAACTTCAAAAGGACATCCAGACGTACATTTGAACTTCAGGGCGTCAGGGCTGAAATGATATCAACCGAAAAGGCAGTACCAAGTCATCCATTTGTAAGGAGATTCGAGGATGATGTACAGGAGATCCTTGAGTTTTCAAACCGCCCAGTTGCAACTATTACCTCATCCATGCAATCTCTTGAATCCCTTTTCGGGAGCGCGCCATTTACTGACCTTGTGCACGAGATACAGCTTGAGCTGACAGATGCGGATATATCATTTACGGCCCCCCTGGCCTTTGACGAGACCATTAATGCAGGCACCATCCGTATAAGGGAGTTTTTCCGTCTTTACGAGTATGAGAACTACCTGTATACAATGGAGCTTACCGGCCGGGAGATAAAGGACTACCTGGAATATTCATATGGCCTTTGGTATAATCATATGAGGGATCCAGGCGACCATCTTTTAAATCTGCGCACGGACCAGTTTGGCAGGATCCCGGCCGACAGGCGGGGAAGACAGGTGCTTGCAAACCCCCCTTATAATTTTGATTCGGCGGCAGGTATCAGGTATGTTGTGGATGTATCAAAGGAAAGCGGCTCTAGGGTGGAGATATTGGGCATGGAGGATGGCAGTCAGTTTGAATTAGAGAAAGTCTACAGGGTAGCTATAAACTCTTACAGGGGAAGTGGTGGCGGTGGCCACCTAACCAGTGGTTCCGGAATTGCTCACGAAGAACTCTCAGGCAGGATTGTAAACACAACCGACAAGGACCTGAGAAGTTACATGATCGAATATTTTGAAAAGGCCGGCAGTTATGAACCTTCAAGCAGGGGTAACTGGCACCTGGAGCCCACAGGTTGGGTGGAAAAGGGACGCGAGAAGGATATGCCCTATCTCAGGCCGTGACCCTTGCTAAATATCCTCTCTCAGCCTGAAGTTCTTGTGTAATAGTTCACCATTGCGGACAACTGTCATTGATATACTCTTTCTCTCACCAGCGGACAGCATATCAAGAACCTCATCAAGGTTCAGCTGGGTATACCTTTGCATGTTGAGCCTTATAATCTGGTCACCCGGCATCAATCCCGCCTCGTATCCTGCAGATCCCGGACGAACGTAGTGTATCATGAAGTTCCTCATATCGGCACCGCGGGCAATTACCTCTATGCCGCTCAGGCTTGTATTGAAAGGTTTTCCGTGATCCCTGCCTTTTCGCAGTACCAGTAATTCGGACTTGTAGTCGAGTATCACGTTATACCTCCTGATTATTCCACCTCCAATAAGACCTTCCCAGTCAATTGTCTGGCCGTGGAACTCCAGGAACCTTCTTTCCGGGTAAGAGACAACGGGGTCTCTTATGTAAGTATCGCCTATTATCACCTTATCAACCCGGCCAAGTCTTCCAAGCAGGTTGCCGCTTATACCCTTGCCAAGGAAACCTTCTATAACATCCGGTGACAGGCCGATATAGTCCTTGTTAAGGTATATGGGATGGCTGGCTCCCAGGTCAAAGAGAAGATAAGTGGTAAGAGAGTCGCCTTCATGTCCAACTATTGTAGATTCAACATATGGCTTTCCGTTAACTATCTCTATAGGTATCTTTTCATCCCTGCCTCTTACCCTGTAGGTGGGTTCTCGGAAGATCCTGATTGTTTCATTTGCATAGTCGATCCTTACTGGGAACTGCTTTAAAAAATCATGGCCAATTATTCCGTAAACCGGGAAACCGAACACCTCTGAGAATGAAAGAATATCCTCGGGGATTATCAGAAGGTTCATATCCTTGCCGCTGATACCCCTCATGCTGATATTTACATCTGTTGCCAGCCCCGCTTCTACTATGCCTTCCCCGCCAAGGCCGTATATAAGTACAGTGGATTCGAGATCAAGCCCGAGGATCGCGGCGATCACCGGTTCGGTCAGTATTGTTGTATTTACGCCTGAATCCAGTATGAAGTAAAACGGGCCGCTTTCATTAAGGTACAGGGGCATTACTGCTAGGTTATTGGTCACCCGTATCGGGATGGTCACAGAACGCCTGTTGCTTTCAAAGCTGAACTCACCTACACCTGCCTTTGTCCTGGTAGTTAAAGGGCCGGTTATCAGAAATAAACATATTGTTATTGCAACAAACAGTGTTTTCATACCCCTTAAACAACAAAAATTCGGCCAAAGTTTAATAAACTTCCATAAAAGGCCAGGAAGTTAAATGTTGTTAAGAAAACCCCTGTTTATCTTCCTGGCTATTCCCGGACCGTTATAGATAAAGCCGGTGTATACCTGCACAAGGCTTGCTCCTGCCTCTATTTTCTCGGCAGCGTCCCTGAAATTGAATATACCTCCTGAGCCTATAATAGGGATATTACCCCCTGTCCTTTTATGCAGGTAGGATATTATCTCGGTTGACCTGTCCCTGAGTGGCAGGCCGCTTAAGCCACCCTGTCCGATTTTTTCAAGTTTTTCCCTGCTGGTTTTAAGTGGAGGTCTTTTTGATGTGGTATTGGTCGCAACTATTCCGTCAAGCCCTGCTTCCTTCACGATCTCGAGCATCTCATCAATATGCTTGTAACTCAAATCGGGCGATATCTTTACCAGTAATGGCTTTGGTCTTACTTTTGCCCTGTTCAGCTCCTGCACGGAAATGATTATCTTCTTCAGCTCCCCCTTGTCCTGGAGCTTTTCCATGTCTTTAATGTTAGGGCAGCTTACGTTGATCACGAAATAGTCAACATAGTCATAGAGTTTTTCAAAGCAGTGGCAGTAGTCTGCAGCTGCATCATTATTCGGGGTGGTGGTGTTCTTTCCTATATTACCGCCGATTATTACGCGTTTTTTTTGTTTCTTGAGATTGCTGACAAATTCATCAATACCGTGATTGTTAAAACCCATCCTGTTTATAAGGGCGCCGTCGGCCTTTAGCCTGAATAGCCTGGGCCTGGGATTTCCCCTCTGTGGCCTGGGAGTGACAGTGCCTATCTCAATATGGCTGAACCCGAAACATGACAACTGGTTATAAAGGCTGCCTTCTTTGTCAAATCCCGCTGCAATGCCCACAGGGCCGGGGAAATCAATGCCGAATACCCTCCTTTTCAGACGGGGGTCACCAACTGTATAATACCTCCTGACCAGGGGTGCAATTCCGGGAATAGAAAAAAACACTTTCAATAAAACCGACACCATCCTGTGTATTGACTCAGGCGGGAATATGAACAAGACCGGTCTTATCAGGCGGGTGTACATATCTGGGGTTGTGGTTCCGGTTTTCCGTTTATTTTACAGGCAGCCGGGTATAATTTTACTCTTTGTCTTTTTTATCTTTCTTATCATCTTTTTTGCTGCCGCTCTCCTGTTTTTTGTCTTCCTGCTTCCCTTCTTCCTGCTTCCCTTCTTCCTGCTTCCCTTCTTCCTGCTTGCCCTCTTCCTCTTCGGTCTCGCTTATCAGATCATGTTCCAGAAGGATGTTATACCAGTTAAATACCTTCTTGATATCGGCAACATACACCCTCTCCTTGTCATACTCGGGAAGGATCTCTTCAAACTTTGCCCTGAGCTCGTCCGGATGGGATTTGGGATCGGGTCCCGGCTTTCCTTCAGCTGATTTGTATATTTTCTGGAAAACCTCCTTCAGCGGCACCTCCTTTTCATAGGTAAAAATGCTGATATCTTCCAGCGTGCTAGAGCGGTCAGTTGGAAAAACAGGCAGCTTCCTGCCGTCCAGGAGGGATTCCACAACAAGGCCGTTCCGGGTCTGGGCCTTTATCCTGAATAATCCGGGTTTACCGGCTATTGTCATTATTTTGCTAAGGTCCATATGAGTATGTTTGTTGTTTGGTGATGAATTTATCAAAAATATTCATTTTCATGAGAACATCTGTAGGCTGTGCAGTTTTTTGTATACACCGTCTTTTTCGAGCAACTCACCGTGGGTCCCTGTTTCTATTATACGGCCCTCATGCATTACACATATAAGGTCGGCGTTTATTATGGTTGACAGCCTGTGGGCTATTACAACGGAAGTGCGGTTTTCCATTACCTTTACCAGGGCATCCTGTACAAGTTTTTCAGATTCTGTGTCAAGTGATGAAGTTGCCTCGTCAAGTATCAGAATCGGGGGGTTTTTAAGTATGGCCCTGGCAATGCTTATCCTCTGCCTTTGCCCTCCCGAAAGTTTTCCACCCCCGTCGCCGATATTTGTGTGGTATCCCAGGGCCGTTTCCATAATGAAATCGTGGGCGTTTGCAATCCTTGCAGCCCTCTCC
>PWNY01000326.1 GCA_003557805.1 Bacteroidales bacterium
CCACTGACGGGCTGGCACATTCTACGTACTTTACCTTTAGATGGGAACCGCAGGTTATCCGTATCAAGCAACGGGGCACCAATGTTGTACAAGAGAATTGCATCAGGTGCCACATTGATCTTGTAGATATGGTGCAGTTGGTGGAGGTTACCGGCAGGGTTGCTGAGCAGGGAGAAGGCAAGCTTTGCTGGGACTGCCATGTTGAAACACCACACAGCAGTGTAAGGAGCCTTTCGGCTGCCCCGCATGCACTGGTCGAAAGACTGCCCTCAGTTTTACCATCCTGGCTTCAGGGCATCGCAGGCCAGGAAACAAAACGTTCATCAAGAGTAGTGGAATATCCAAAATAAATCTTATAAAAGTATGAAGAGCATACGAGAAACATCAAAGAAAAACCCCTGGCTGAACTGGGTGCTGTTTTTTGCAACTGTTGTGGTCGTGTTCATAATCGGCCTGTTCGCAGCCTCCATAATTGAACGGAGAAGTGAGGCGCAGCTGTATTTCCAGATGGTAAGTCCAATAGCAGAGTGGGAACCGGACAATGAGGTGTGGGGAGAGAATTTTCCCCGCCAGTATGAGAGGTATATCATGACGCTTGACACTACTTTCGAAAGCAGATACTATGGCTCGGTCATGATTGATTACCTCGAGAAATATCCCGAGCTTGTGGTAATGTGGGCAGGTTATGCCTTTTCACGTGATTATAACCAGGGCCGGGGTCATTATTATTCGGTAACGGATGTCCATAATACCCTGAGGACCGGGGTGGAGCAGCCTGCAACATGCTGGACCTGCAAGAGCACTGATGTACCCAGGATGATGAACGAGATCGGCGTGGAGGCATTCTACGCCCAGAGCTGGTCAGAAATGGGGCCCAACATCCAGCATCCAATTGGCTGCCAGGACTGTCACGACCCGGAAACCATGAACCTCAGAATAACCAGGCCTGCCCTGGTTGAGGCCTTTGCGCGACAGGGGGTTGATATTAACAATGCAACACGCCAGGAAATGCGCTCCTTGGTTTGCGCACAATGCCATGTGGAATATTATTTTGGTGAAAACAACTACCTTACCTTCCCCTGGGATGAAGGGTTTTCGGCAGATGCGATGGAGAGGTACAAGGACAATATTGACCATGTAGACTGGGTACATGCCCTCAGCAGGGCACCAATGCTAAAGGCACAGCATCCTGATTACGAACTATACATGACCGGTATACATGCCCAGAGGGATGTATCATGTGCCGATTGCCACATGCCATACATGAGGGAAGGTGGTATCAAATATACTGACCACCACCTGGTAAGCCCGCTGGACAAGGTTGAAAAATCCTGCATGGTCTGCCACCGCGAGGATGAAGAGGCACTTGTAGCCAGGGTTTACGAACAACAGGACAGGGTAAGCGAACTGCGCAGGATTGCGGAGAAGAACCTGGCAAGGGTGCACATTGAAGCAAAACATGCATGGGACGCAGGGGCTACTGAAGAGGAAATGGCACCGATACTGCAGCTTATAAGGCATTCCCAGTGGAGATGGGACTGGGTTGCTGCAGCAAACGCAATGGGGTTCCATTCACCATCAGAAGCATTAAGGGTGCTTGCTACATCTATTCAAAAGGCACAGGAGGCAAGTCTTGAACTGACTTCAATTTTTCGTAAATATGGCATTGACTACCCAATTGAGATGCCTGACATTTCTACAAAAGAGAAAGCTCAGGAGTTCATAGGTCTTGACATGGACCAGATACGGCAGGAAAAGCAGGAATGGAAAGACAGGGTGCTGCCGGAGTGGCTTAGCCAGAGATAGGCGGTAAATTTTATTCAATATTTATACCTGCAACAGCTTCGTTTATATTTAGGATGGTATCACCTATCTTCTCACATGAGGTGATCAGTTTGTTAAAGTAGAATGCACTCTTAACATGGCTTGGATCCTTTTCCATGTCAATAATTACTGCGTCCCTTACCTGGTCGCGGAATGAATTTATCCTCTTTTCCAGTTCGGCTGCCTTCTGCAGGTTATTACGAGCCTCCAGGGTACTTACCTGCATATTTCCGAGCATCAGCTCAAAGGCATTGTTAACAAGCTTGAACATCTCGAATAGATCACTCCGCTGCGCAGGGGTGAAGTAAATTTTCTCCTTTTTCTTATCAGCCAACACAGAAGACATCTTAAAGCAAACATCACCTATCTTTTCAATCTCACTGCTGACAATACGCATTCGCCGTAGCTCTTCAGCTGCATGGCCGCTTAGTTGCTTGCGGGATATCTTGATCAAAAATGTGGTTATTTCAACCTCAACCCTGTCAGTAATCTCCTCATATTTACTGACCTTTTCAATGATATTCTGGAACTCGTTCTTATCTGTCTCAATTATCATCGCCGGGATGAAGTTAAACATTCGGTGAGCCAGCTCAGCGTACCTGCGGACCTCTTTCTTTGCCTGGAATACTGAAAGTTCAGCCATATGCAGAAATCCACTGCTGAAATACTCAAGGTGGGGCCTTTCAAATTTCTTACCCCTTGACGGCAGGATAAATTCCACCATTTTGACCAGGTACTTAATAAACCCGATAAGTAGCAAGGTATTGGTAATATTGAATACGGTATGGAATATAGACAAACCGATCGGTATCATGGTAGGGTTATTCACAGGAGAACCCAGCCCGAAATAGATCATGAAATAATCTATCCTGTCCAGGAAAAAACGGAACAGTATCAGCATCCATATAATGCCAATGATATTGAATATTGTATGTGCCAGGGCAGTGCGTTTTGCATACACATTACCCACCAGGGCAGCCAGGTTGGCTGTAATTGTTGTACCGATATTCTCACCCAGGACTATTGCTGCACCATGCTCATATCCTATCCAGCCATAGTTGCACATAACAAGTGTCAGTGCCATTGTTGCGCTGGAGGATTGCAGGACAATCGTTAGTAATGTACCCAGCGCCAGGAAAAGAAATGTGGAGTACACCCCATAATCGGTAAGTTCCTGCAGGAACCTGAACATCTCAGGATTGGTTTCAAGGTCAGGAACAGCACCCCTGAGGAAGTCAAGCCCCATGAAAAGCAGGGCAAATCCAAGGAATATCTGCCCCATTGAATTGAACCGCTCCCTTGAATTAAGTAGCAGCGGAAAACTTATACCAATTAGTGGCAATGAGAGAGCCGATATATTAAGCTTGAACCCCAGAAGTGATATAAGCCAGGCGGTAGTTGTCGTACCTATGTTTGCGCCCATAATAACGCCGACTGACTGCACCAGGGACATCAGACCGGCGTTTACAAAACTCACTACCATCACGGTGGAGGCAGAAGAGGACTGAACAAGCGTGGTGAGCAAAAATCCCGTAAATACCCCGATAAAACGGTTTGAGGTCATGGCTGCCAGTATGGACCTCATCCTGTCCCCCGCAAATTTCTGTATCCCCTCGCTCATTGTCTTCATTCCAAAAAGGAACAGACTCAATGAACCAAACAGGGTCAGGAAATCAAAAAAACTAAAGTCCATATCGTCATTGGTTGACAACCAGGGATATTAATTTCCCTTTTCAGTTTTGCGCAAATATCAGTATTTTTTGCCTACCTGAACCCTTAATCAAATCAAAAAAGAATGTTTTAACCTAAAATTAATATACCATGAATTTCCCGCTGTAGGGAGGTATCCCAGGAGCAATTACCCTTACCAAAAAGCTTCCCCCTCTCAAAGAGTCAATATCCAGGGGTACACGCTCACTGCCGCCTTTCGAATATATCTCCCATGCTTTTACTCTCTGGCCCGTCATATTGTATATCTCAAAGACAACCCTTCCTGAGATGCCCTCAAGGACAACATCAAAGCTGCTGCCCGGGACACTTACAGTAGAAATATATCCTGCCTCCCCTTCCGGTTCCCTGACAGAAGTAGCAATGCCTGTTACCTCCATGCTAAGCTTTACAGGCAAATGATCCGACATATTATAAAGTGCATCTATTACATCCTCTGGTTCACTGTGATTTGGCGGATCAATCAGGGAGCTGTTAAACCGTTTCCCGTCCTGTCCTATCGTTTCATAGCTCCCCTCTATATAACCTAACCCAAGTGTGCCATCCATAATGGAGGATGTGACCAGAATCTGGTCATACCTGTCATCAAGCCCCCCGGTCACAAAACATTCATGATAACCTGTTCTCGGACTCTGGGTGTGATAGGGAGCCATTTCATAATTGTTGAACCACACTCCCGGCTTATCAACCGGGTCGAAAAAACGGATTTCCTCATCCGGGTAAAAAGTCAGTATCTGGTATGCCTGTTCAAATGAGGAGTTCATGTTAAAATCCCCCAAAAACATTATATTGCCTGATATATCCATACTTGCAAGCCGTTTCATAACAGCACTTATCTCCTGTTCACGGGTCTGCTGGTCTGAGGCCCTGCTGCCTGCTTTCAGATGTGCTACTATAAGATGAACAAAAACCGTATCTGCGCCAAAGTCAAGCTCAGGGTCATTATAATAAAGGGAATAGAGGTTTATATCCCTGACCACACTGGCAACAACCTTTTCATCATAAAGGGTGAACTTTTCAGTATTGTAAAATAACATATTAACCAGGGATGAATTGGCCGTATTGGTGAACCCGGCATGGCTGTATTCCGGATTACCAGCAATGTTTATTACATTATCAAGGATACGCTCTGCAAGCAGAGGGTCAGGCCCCATCTCATTGACTGCAAAAAGATCGGGCCGGGTATGGTCAAAAATGGTGCTGAGATATTCATCCTTATCCTCGACATTGTTATTGAAGGGGGTACAGAATGATGTATAATGGCCATAGAACAGCAGGTTATAAATCATTACCGATACGGTGTCTTTTTGGGCAGCCTGAAGAAGACTGCCCAAAAAGAGCAGAAGTGTTATCAATAATGTCTTTTTAAGCAGCATTTATAGGTTGTTCACCCTGTTTAGCAACAATACCTTTCATGGCGATGCCATGAAAGGTATTGGAAAAGATTACAGGCTTTCGCCTATTTTATGAACCTGAATGATTTTCCGGGATATTGTGCAGTCTCCCCGAGGATCTCCTCTATACGCAGCAGCTGGTTGTATTTTGCTATCCTCTCTGAACGGCATGCAGAACCGGTCTTTATCTGCCCGGTACCAAGGGCCACAGCGAGATCCGCAATTGTCGTATCCTCAGTTTCACCCGAACGGTGGGATATTACAGCGGTATAGTGGTTTTTGTAAGCAAGGTTTACAGCCTCGATGGTCTCTGTAAGGGTACCTATCTGGTTTACCTTGATAAGAATGGAGTTACCCACGTTCTTGTCAATGCCCTGCTGCAGACGCTTTACATTGGTAACGAAAAGGTCATCACCTACCAGCTGTATCCTGGAACCCAGCTTGCTTGTCATAAGCTGCCATCCGTCCCAGTCATCTTCATCAAGACCATCCTCGATCGATATAATGGGATATTTGTTCACCCAGTCTGCCCAGTAGTCGACCATTTCTGCTGGTGTCAGCTTGTCGCCTGAGGACTTGTGAAGGTGGTATACCTTCTCGTCCTTAAGGAAGAATTCGCTGGCCGCCGGGTCAAGCGTAATGAAAATATCCTCGCCGGGCCTGTATCCGGCATTTTCAGTTGCCTGAAGGATTAATTGTACAGCTTCCTCGTTTGACTTCAAATTTGGGGCGAACCCTCCTTCATCACCCACACTTGTGCTATACCCCTTCTTTTTCAGTACAGACTTTAAGTTATGGAATATCTCTGCACCCATTTGTATTGCCTGTGTGAATGACTCTGCTCCAACAGGCATGATCATGAACTCCTGGAAGTCAACGGAGTTATCGGCATGTGAGCCCCCATTGAGAATATTCATCATTGGCATTGGAAGGGGATTGGCATTTACCCCGCCGATATACCTGAAAAGCGGCTGGCCCGTTTCCTGGGCCGCAGCATTGGCAACCGCAAGTGACACACCAAGTATGGCATTTGCACCAAGGGTGGCCTTGTTCGAAGTACCGTCAATATCAAGCATAGTCTTATCAATAAGTGCCTGATCTGTCACATGGTATCCCTTAAGTTCGTTGTTAAGGGTTGTATTTACGTTATTTACGGCCTTCATTACACTTTTGCCAAGATATGATTTCTTGTCCCCGTCACGAAGTTCAACAGCCTCATGTACACCTGTTGAGGCACCTGAAGGGACGGCCGCACGGCCAAGAATTCCGTTCTCGGTTATTACTTCTACCTCAACTGTCGGATTTCCTCTTGAATCCAGGATCTGCCTTGCGTGAATGTTGATAATTGCACTCATAATATTTGTTTTTAAAAGGTGAAAGCTATGAATTACACTTTATAAATTTAGTCACAGCCTGTCAATTAAAAAAGGATAAAGCAATACTATTTTACTTTATCCTTTTAGTTCTTTGAATATGTTATGTTTTATTTATCAGCCTTCTCAGGCTCATCACTACCTTTTTCCTCTTCATTTCCGGCATCTTTCTGCTTGCCTTCCTCCTTCTTACTATCCTCCTTGGTTTCAGCTGCGGGCTTATCCTCCTTCGTTTCTTCAGTCTTTTCTTCAGCCTTTTCAGCCGCAGGTGTTTCCTCTTTGTTGTTCTCTGTCTTTGTTTCCTTTACTTCTGCAGCAGGCTGTTCTTCTTTCTCTGCTGTAGCCGTTTCCGGAGCAGTTGTTTCTTCACCCTTCTGCTCCTTCACCTGAGCCTGTGTTGACTTCTTACCGCCGCGACGTCCCCTGCGGGTGCGTTTCTGCTGAGTCTCCTCTTCTGTGCTAAGCATCGCGGTATTATAGTCAACCAACTCTATAAAGCACATTTCAGCAGCATCTCCCTTACGGAAACCGGTCTTAAGTATCCTGGTATATCCACCAGGCCGGTCTGCCACCTTTTGTGCCACCTCGCGAAACAGCTCACTTACTGCGTGTTTGTTTTTAAGGTATGAAAACACCATACGGCGTGAGTGCGTCGAGTCAACCTTAGACCTGGTGATCAGGGGTTCGACATACACCCGCAATGCTTTTGCTTTTGCAACGGTTGTATTGATTCGCTTATGAAGTATAAGTGCGCAGGCCATACTCGACAAAGTCTCCTTTCGATGGGCCGCCTTCCTCCCTAAACTGTTAATCTTATTCCTGTGTCTCATTTTTCAGTTATTCCTTATCTAATTTGTACTTCGAAAGGTTCATTCCAAAGCTCAGGTTCTTTGACTTAATAAGTTCTTCAAGCTCTGTAAGTGACTTTTTGCCAAAATTCCTGAACTTTAACAGATCATGTTTGTTCAGGGCTACCAGGTCAGCAAGGGTCTCAATATCTGCAGCTTTAAGGCAGTTAAGCGCCCTGACTGAGAGGTCAAGATCGACAAGCTTAGTCTTCAGAAGCTGGCGCATATGAAGTGAGTTCTCATCAAACTCCTCGCTGGTGGCTTTCTCTTCTGTGTCAATTGTGATCTTCTCGTTGGAGAACAGCATAAAATGCATGATAAGTATCCTGGCTGCCTCCTTTAATGCCTCCTTTGGGGTTATGGAACCATCGGTCAATATCTCAATTACCAGCTTTTCATAGTCAGTCTTTTGCTCGACCCTGTAATCCTCAACATGATAGGTGACATTCTTGATGGGAGTAAAGATAGAGTCAACGGCAATAACACCGATAGTGGGGTTAAGGCCCTTGTTTTCCTCAGCGGGAACATAACCTCTGCCCTTCTCAATGTTGATCTCCATTGAGAGTTTAATATCCGTTTCCATATTGCAGATAACAACATCAGGGTTCAGTACCTGAAAATTGGCAAGTGAATCATTAAGATCCCCTGCCTTGAACTGTTCCTTTCCGGTAATATTGACTGTGAACTTTTCAGATTCCGCATCCTCTATCTGGCTCTTTAACCGGACCTGTTTAAGGTTGAGTATGATCTCGGTGACATCCTCAACCACACCCTTTATAGTAGAGAACTCGTGCTCTACTCCCTCAATTTTTACTGAAGTAATGGCATAACCTTCAAGGGATGAGAGCAGGATTCTTCTCAGTGCATTGCCAATAGTTATACCATAACCAGGTTCCAACGGTCTGAACTCAAACTTACCCAGGCGGTCGTCGGACTCCAGCATGATAACCTTATCCGGTTTTTGAAAAGCTAAAATTGCCATTGGTTTTTGTTTTTTTTGTTGAATAAGAAAAAATGTGCATTACTTGGAGTACAACTCCACAATAAGCTGCTCCTTAATGGTCTCGGGTATCTCTTCCCTCTCAGGGTAATTCAGAATCTTACCCTTCTTCATTTCCTGGTCCCATTCAAGCCAGCTGTAACTGCTTGACCTGGAAGCAAGGGAATCTTCAATAATCTCCAGGCTCTTCGACTTTTCCCGTACTCCGATAATATCACCCGGACGCAGTGTATAGGAGGGTATATTAACCACCCTGTCATTAACTGTAATATGGCGGTGACCTACCAGCTGTCGTGCAGCCCTGCGTGTCGGGGCAATTCCTAGCCTGTATACAACATTATCCAGACGGGCCTCAAGTAACTGAAGCAGGATCTCACCGGTAATACCCTTTTTGCGCACAGCCCTCTTAAATGTGTTGGAAAACTGCTTTTCCAGAAGACCGTATGTATATTTTGCCTTCTGCTTCTCAAGAAGCTGGATACCATACTCCGACTTTTTCCTCCTTTTCTTCATCTGCCCGTGTTGTCCCGGCGGATAGTTCTTCTTCTCAAACGCTTTGTCAGCTCCAAAGATGGGATCCCCGAACTTACGGGCTATCTTGGTTGTTGGACCTATATATCTTGCCATATTATTATTGTGATTCTTTATTGTTTGACATCTGAATATTCAATATTACACCCTTCTTCTCTTGGGAGGGCGGCAGCCGTTATGTGGCAGCGGGGTCACATCCATTATCTCGGCAACCTCCAGCCCGGATGCATGCAGTGTTCGTATTGCTGACTCCCTTCCTGAACCGGGGCCTTTTATAAAGACCTTGACCTTTCTCATTCCTAGGTCATATGCGGTTTTGGCTGCATCACCGGCAGCCATCTGCCCGGCATAAGGGGTATTCTTTTTTGATCCCCTGAAGCCCATCTTACCGGCCGAAGACCAGGATATAACCTGTCCCTGCTGATTGGTTATTGTAACGATAATGTTATTGAAAGAAGCAAAAATGTGGGCCTGGCCTAGGGGCTCCACCTTTACTACTCTTTTCCTGGCACCCCTGGCGCCTTTGGTTGTTTTTGCCATAGTTAATTACTGTTTTTCTTCTGATCAAGGGGTGTTTACATACACCCGCATCATTAATGCTTACAACTATTTGGTTGCCTTTTTCTTGTTTGCAACAGTCTTTTTCTTGCCTTTCCTGGTACGGGCGTTGTTCTTGGTTTTCTGTCCTCTCAGGGGCAGTCCAATACGGTGACGGATACCACGGTAGCAACCAATATCCATCAATCGCTTAATGTTCATCTGTATCTCAGAGCGCAGCGATCCCTCAACCTTGAACTCCTCGTTGATCACATTACGTACCTTGGTAAGCTGCTGGTCATCCCAGTCTTCAACCTTAAGTTCCGGATCAACACCGGCGTTTTCAAGGATCTTCCTGGCGTTGCTCTGACCAATGCCGTAAATGTATGTAAGGCTTACCACGCCTCTTTTTTTTCTTGGAATATCGACTCCCGCTATACGTGCCATATCTGTGTTTTTCTGTTGTTGTGAATTCTATCCCTGACGCTGTTTGAACTTGGGGTTCTTTTTGTTAATAACATATATCTTCCCCTTTCTCCGCACTACTTTGCAGTCGGAGCTCCTTTTCTTTACCGACACTTTTACTTTCATTGTCCTGTTATTTAAACTTGTTTCCTATTTATACCTGAATGTAATACGTCCTTTTGTCAGGTCATAGGGTGACATCTCAACCTTGACCTTGTCACCGGGTAAAATCTTTATGTAATGCATTCTCATCTTGCCCGATATATGGGCTGTTATCACGTGGCCATTCTCAAGTTCAACCCTGAACATGGCGTTGCCCAGTGATTCGATAACAGTTCCGTCCTGTTGTATGGATGGTTGTTTTGCCATATGGTTTATCTAATGATGACTGAATTGTATTTATTTTCCATTAATGACTTTTCAATCAGGCTGAATGTTGAAAGCGTCTCAGGTTTTCCATCCACAACGGCAACCGTGTGCTCATAATGTCCGGAAGGTTTCCTGTCTGCGGTCCTTATCGTCCATCCATCCTTTTCCTGGACCACAAAACGCTTCCCCATATTTATCATAGGCTCAATTGCAACTACCAATCCTTCCCTTATCCGCGTTCCCCTGCCTTTTTTCCCAAAATTTGGCAGTTCAGGCGGTTCGTGCAGGTTCCGGCCAAGACCATGGCCCACCAGCTCCCTTACTACTGAATACCCGGCACTTTCAGCAGTATTCTGTACAGCCCATGAAACGTCTCCCAGGGTGTTTCCTTCAATCAACTGCTCTATCCCGTTTAAAAGGCATTTATAGGTGACTTTCAGCAGCCTTTTCTTCTCATCACTGATCTCCCCGACAGCAAATGTATATGCAGAGTCTCCGTAAAAACCGTTTTTCAACACCCCGCAATCAATCGACAGTATATCCCCTTCAATCAGAGGTTTGTCACCCGGGAAGCCGTGTACCACAACCTCATTTGGTGAGATGCACAGTGTGTATGGAAACCCGTGGTAACCCTTAAACCCCGGGACCGCCCCGTTATCCCGGATAAAGCTTTCAGCTATCCGGTCAAGCTCAATGGTAGTGATCCCCGGCCGTATATGTTTTGCCACCTCTGCGTGGGTCCTGGCAACAAGTAAAGAACTTTCACGTATTAACTCAATCTCTTCCCTGGTCTTGTATTGGATCATCTTCCGCTTTTGATTTAGCCTGTCATACCAATCGGTGACGAACGGCCCTTGATACGTCCGGACTTGGTAAGTCCGTCATAATGACGCATCAGCAGGTGGCTTTCAATCTGCTGAAGTGTGTCCAGAACAACACCAACCATGATAAGCAGTGATGTGCCCCCGAAGAACTGGGCAAACTGCCCGGTTACACCCATAAGACTCACAAGTGCAGGCATGATCGCTACAAAGGCCAAAAACAGTGACCCGGGCAGCGTAATACGGGACATCACGTTATCTATAAACTCGGCTGTTCTCTTTCCGGGTTTTACACCAGGTATGAAACCGCCGTTCTTTTTCATATCCTCGGCCATCTGGTTCGGATTGACTGTGACGGCCGTATAAAAATAAGTAAACAGTATTATCAGGATTGCAAATGTAAAATTGTACCAGAATCCTGTAAAGTTCGACATTGTGGCAGCAAAACCGCTCAGTGCATCTGAAAACCCTGCCAGTGTTATCGGTATGAACATTATCGCCTGGGCAAAGATTATCGGCATAACGCCGGCAGCATTTACCTTGAGCGGTATATACTGGCGGACACCACCATACTGGCGGTTACCCACAACTCGCTTTGCAAACTGAACCGGTATCCTTCGCTGACCCTGAACTAACAGAATCACAAGCACCACCACTGACATCAATATTACAAGCTCAAGCAAAAATACAACCAGGCCTCCTCCTGCTTCCTCCATACGTGCTATAAATTCTGCGGCAAGTGCAAAAGGAAGTTGTGCAATTATACCAATCATGATTATCAGCGATATACCATTACCAATTCCCCTTTCGGTTATCCTTTCACCCAGCCACATTACAAACATCGTACCGGATATAAGGATTATAACCGATGATATCATGAAATAGAAAGATGGTCCGGTTGAAGCCGGATCAAATGGAGAAATTGCCTCGGCAGGCAGCTGCGCTACCAGGTTTGCAAGGTATGCAGGAGCCTGTGCGGCAGTTATAAAGACTGTCAGATATCGAGTTATCTGGTTTATCTTTTTCCTTCCGCTTTCGCCCTCTTTCTGAAGCCTCTGAAAGTAAGGAACGGCAACACCCAGAAGCTGGATTATAATGGAGGCACTGATATAGGGCATAATGCCCAGTGCAAAAATAGAGGCATTGGAGAAAGCGCCACCGGAAAACATGTTTAGAAGGCCGAGCAGTCCGTCCTGGGTCTGTGCCTGCAACGCCTGAAGCTGATGCGGGTCAACTCCCGGCAGTACAACATAAGACCCGAGGCGGTATATCAGGATAATACCCAAGGTATTAATGATCCTGATCCGCAGGTCTTCAATATTGTAGATGTTGATTAAGGTCTGAATAAATCGTTTCATTCCTGAGTTTTATATCCGGTTTACAGTTCCTCCATTCGCTTCGATTGCCTTAACAGCACTTTCTGAAAAGGCATGGGCACTTATATTAACTTTCGCTTCCAGCTTGCCCTTGCCAAGCACCTTGACCTTTTCATTCTTGGAAATAAGGCCGTTGCTTATCAGGGTATCCAAATCTATCGTATCAATCCCTTTATTCTCAACTAGCTTCTGTATTGTATTGAGATTGACAGGCTGGTATTCTACCCGGTTACGGTTCTTGAAGCCATATTTAGGGACTCTTCTGCCCAGTGGCATCTGTCCGCCTTCAAAACCCGCCTTGCGCGAGAACCCCGAACGGGATTTGGCACCCTTGTGTCCCCTGGTGGCGGTATCGCCTGCACCGGATCCTTCTCCTCTTCCGATGCGTTTCCTTTGCCTAACTGATCCCCTTGCCGGCTTAAGATTACTTAGATCCATTGTATATTGCAAATTTAAATATATTGAACAAAACGGTACTATTCACTAACCTCTTCTACAGAAAGAAGGTGCCTGACCTTGTTTATCATACCTTCTACCTGTGGAGTGGCGTTGACTATGACAGGCCGGTTCAGCTTTCTGAGCCCCAGGGCATCCAGGGTCCTTTTCTGTATGGCAGGCCTGCCAATCCTGCTTCTTATCTGAGCTATCTTGTATTTTTTCATTTCCTGCTGTTTATCAGATTAGCCGTTAAATACTTTTTCAACACTGACTCCGCGCTGCTGTGCGACTGCAAACGGATCCCTGAGTTTAATCAAGGCATCGATAGTAGCCTTAACGACACTGTGGGGGTTTGAAGAGCCCTTTGACTTTGCAAGAACGTCCGTAACACCAACACTCTCAAGGACTGCCCTCATCGGTCCGCCTGCAATAACACCCGTACCATGCGTGGCAGGCTTGATAAGTACCCTTGCACCACTGTACTTGCCTTCCTGTGTATGCGGAATTGTTCCTTTGTAAACGGGTACCTTTATAAGGTGCTTCTTGGCATCATCTATCCCCTTGCTTATGGCTGTTGTTACTTCCTTTGCCTTGCCGAGGCCATATCCTACCACTCCGTTCTCGTTACCAACAACAACAATGGCAGAGAAGCTGAAAGTACGTCCGCCTTTGGTTACTTTGGTAACACGTTGTATGCTAACGAGCCTGTCCTTGAATTCAATCTCGCTTGACTTGACTTTTTTAATGTTTACGTTTGCCATAGTTTAAAATTTTAAGCCTCCTTCCCTGGCACCTTCAGCCAATGATTTAACCCTGCCGTGGTAGAGGTAACCGTTGCGGTCAAATATGATAGATTCAATACCGGCCTCTTTTGCCTTTCCGGCAATTACCTTGCCCACCTCTTTGGCCTGTTCGGATTTGGTCATCTTCTTATCTCCACCTTCCAGGGTATGAGAAGAGGCCGAAGCAAGGGTAATTCCTCTCAGGTCATCTATTACCTGTGCATAAATGGCTTTATTGCTTCTGAAAACGGATAACCTGGGCTTATCGCCTGTACCGCGGATCTTTTTCCTTAAACGGTATTTTATTTTTGTCCTTCTGTCGAGTTTCTTTCTTGTTACCATCCTTTCAAAGGAATTTTAATTTATTACCACTATTTTGCGGCAGCAGCCTTGCCGGCCTTGCGCCTTATTACCTCACCCTGGTACAGGACACCCTTGCCCTTGTATGGCTCAGGCTTGCGCAGGGACCTGATTTTTGCAGCAACCTGCCCGATAAGCTGCTTGTCGTGAGATTCCAGAATTATTGTAGGGTTCTTACCTCTTTCGGTAACGGTCTGAACCTTAACCTCTTCGGGCAGTTCAAAGAAGATGTTGTGAGAAAAACCAAGAGAGAGCTCCAGTAACTGACCGGTACTGGAAGCCTTGTATCCCACGCCAACAAGTTCCTGTACAATTTTGTACCCCTCTGATACCCCAACAACCATATTGTTTATAAGGGCCCTGTAGAGACCGTGAAGGGCCTTGAGGCGCTTTTCCTCACCCTTGCGCTCCAGGACGACCTCATTCTCCTTTATATTTATCTTGATACCGGGGTCAACATCCTGGCTCAACTCACCCTTGGGGCCCTTGACATTAACTACATTGTCATCTGATACCTTTACGGTAACTCCCTCGGGAATATTTACTGGAAAATTTCCTATTCGTGACATTTGTAACTCTTTTAGCTTACGTAACAAATAATTTCTCCGCCAATATTAAGTTTCCGGGCTTCCTTATCGGTCATCAGACCCTGTGAAGTAGAAACCACGGCGATGCCCAGTCCGTTCAGCACCCTCGGCAACTCCTTGCTGTTAGCATAACGGCGAAGCCCTGGGCGGCTTACCCTCTGCAGATCATTAATAGCGGGCAGTTTCGTAACCGGGTGATACTTAAGGGCGATCTTAATGGTTGGAGGCATCTTGTCATCCTCAAATTTGTAATTCAAAATATAGCCCTTGTCAAACAGGATCTTGGTAATGCCCTTTTTGACATTTGATGCAGGAACTTCTACAACCCTGTGGTTGGACCTGATGGCGTTCCTTATTCTTGTCAGATAGTCTGCAATTGGATCGGTTATCATTTTAAAAAAATAAAAAGTTACTTTTAATAATACTTACCAGCTTGCTTTTGTCACACCGGGGATAAGCCCATTGTTGGCCATTTCCCTGAAGTTAATCCTGGAAACTCCGAACTGGCGCATATAGCCCTTGGGTCTTCCCGTGAGCATGCAGCGGTTGTGCAGCCTTACAGGGGATGCATTGCGGGGAAGCTTCTGCAAGCCTTCCCAGTCACCTTTTGCCCTTAGTTCAGCCCTTTTTGCGGCGTACTTCTTAACAAGCTTTGCTCTTTTAAGCTCTCTGGCTTTCATGGATTCTTTTGCCATGATATATCCTATTTATTCTGGTTTTTAAATGGTATTCCAAACTCCCTGAGCAGGGCAAAAGCTTCGCGGTCAGTATTGGCCGTTGTTACGAAACTAATGTCCATGCCGTTGATTTTATTAACCTTGTCTATGTTTATTTCAGGGAAAATTATCTGCTCGGGAACCCCCAATGAGTAATTTCCCCTGCCGTCGAACCCTTTTTCATTAACACCCTTGAAGTCGCGGATACGGGGCAGTGACACAGCAATAAGCCTGTCGAGGAACTCGTACATTTTGTATCCCCTGAGGGTAGCCCTAACACCAATGGGCATGCCCCTTCTTAGCTTAAAGTTGGAGATATCCTTCTTTGATTTGGTTGGAACGGCCCTCTGGCCAGCTATCAGGGTCATCTCCTCAATAGCATTGTCAATGATCTTCTTGTCGGTAATTGCCTCACCAACACCCTGGTTCAAACTGATCTTGACCAGCCTGGGTGCCTGCAAAGGGTTTGTGTATCCAAACTCCTTCATCAGAACAGGAACGATCTCCTTTTCGTATCTTTCCTTAAGTCTAGGTTTATAGCTCATTACTTGATTTCCTCCCCTGTCTTTTTGGAATATCTAACCAAACGGTTCTCCTCGTTTAACCTTCTGCCAATCCTTGTGGCATTTCCCTTGTTGTCAACCACCAGCAGGTTGGAAACGTGAATACTGGCTTCCTTTTTTACTATTCCTCCCTGGGGGTTTGCAGCATTGGGCTTTGTATGTTTGGACACCATATTGACGCCCTCAACAAAAGCCCTGCGCTTTTTTACGTCTACCATAAGGACTTTGCCTGTGGCTCCCTTTTCATTGCCGGCAATGACCTTAACGGTATCTCCTTTTCTGATATGTAATTTGGGATGCATAATCTGTTTTTTTCGGGTTACAGCACTTCGGGTGCCAATGAAACAATTTTCATAAACTGTTTTTCACGCAATTCCCTGGCGACCGGGCCAAAAATACGTGTGCCGCGCATTTCTTCAGTGGCAGTTAACAGGACCACCGCATTGTCATCAAACTTTATATAACTTCCGTCTGGCCGTCTTACATGCTTTTTGGTCCTGACGACCACCGCTTTTGACACGGTCCCCTTCTTAACATTGCCCGAGGGAAGGGCATCTTTAACCGTAACAATGACCTTGTCACCGATACCGGCATATCTGCGGCGGGTACCCCCAAGCACTCTGATGCAAAGCACCTCCTTTGCCCCACTGTTATCCGCAACCGCTAGTCTGGACTCTTGCTGTATCATAATTACTTAGCTCTTTCAAGTATTTCAACTAATCTCCAACATTTATTCTTGCTCAATGGCCTGGTCTCCATTATCTTAACCGTATCGCCCATGTTGCATTCATTCTTCTCGTCATGTGCCATGAAACGGGAGGTGCGCTTTACGAACTTACCGTATTTGGGATGCCTTACCCTTCGCAGAACTTCGACTACGACAGACTTATCCATCTTGTTGCTTACAACAAGGCCTGTTCTCTCTTTTCTGGGATTTCTGGTTTCCATTTTATTTATTGTTGTTTCGTTTCTTCTTTTTCCCTTTTGCTCAATTCAGTGAGGATGCGGGCGACAGTTCTGCGATAGTCCTTAATTTTCATGGGGTTCTCCAAAGGTGATACCGCATGGTTCATTTTCAGCTTGCGCAACTGTTTCCTCTCTTCGTCCAAACGCTCCAGGAGTTCGCTGGTTGACATTTCTCTTATTACATTCTGCTTCATCTCTGCGCTGATTTAATTTTTACAGCTTATCCGCCCTGGCATTCCCTGTCGGCGGCTTGCGGGCTTATAAATAGCCTGCAAAAAGGCTGCAAAGTTACAATTTTTTTCCTAATTATAGGCTAATTTTAAACATAATCTCTTCTTACCACAAACTTCGTTATTATGGGAAGCTTCTGTGCTCCGAGCCTCATTGCCTCACGTGCTGTTTCAATATTGACACCGTCTGCCTCAAATAGTATCCTGCCCGGGCTTACCCTGGCAACAAAATACTCCGGTGCACCTTTTCCCTTACCCATTCTGACCTCTGCGGGTTTCTTTGTAATGGGTTTATCAGGGAAGATCCTTATCCAGAGCTGGCCTTCACGCTTCATCCGCCTGGTTATCGCCTGACGTGCAGCCTCGATCTGACGTCCCGTTATCCAGCTCTCATCAAGGGCCTTAATGCCAAAAGAGCCGAAAGCAAGCTCTGCTCCGCGTTTGGTGTTACCCTTCATGCGGCCCTTTTGCATCTTCCTGTATTTGGTTTTCTTAGGCTGTAACATTACAATATATATTTACTTAATTGACAATAATAAAATGGAATGTATTACTTCTTCCTTCTTCCACCCATTCGTCCGCCGCCCTGGCGTCCGCCTCCCCTTGCAGGTTCCTCTATAAAGGGTGTGAGTTCAGGTTTGCCAAATATCTCGCCGCGGCAGATCCATACCTTCACACCTATGCGCCCGTAAGTGGTATGCGCTTCAACACAGGCATAATCGATATCGGCCCTCAATGTGTGCAATGGGATCCGGCCCTCCTTGTATGTTTCATTACGGGCCATTTCAGCACCACCAAGGCGCCCGCTTACCATTACCTTGATACCTTCGGCACCAAGTCTCATAGTGCTTGATATGGCTGTCTTTACAGCACGCCTGAAAGATATCCTGCCCTCTATCTGTTTTGCCACATTCTGTGCTACCAGGAATGCATCCAGTTCGGGGCGCTTAATTTCGCTTATGTTAATCTGGATCTCCTTATTGGTGAGCTTTTTCAGCTCCTCCTTGAGTTTATCAACCTCCTGGCCGCCCTTTCCAATGATAATTCCGGGGCGTGCGGTGTTAATATTTACAGTAACGAGTTTTAGTGTCCTTTCAATAAAAATCTTAGACACACCGGCCTTGGCAAGACGAACATACAGGTATTTGCGTATTTTGTCGTCTTCCACCAGTTTGGCGGCATAGTTCTTACCGCCGTACCAGTTTGAGTCCCATCCTTTTATAACTCCAAGCCTGAGGCCGATTGGATTTGTCTTCTGTCCCATCCTGAGAAATGTTTATTCGTTTTTATTTTTACTGTCAACAAAAATGGTCACGTGATTTGAACGCTTCCTTATCCGGTGTGCCCTTCCCTGGGGTGCGGGCCTCAACCTCTTTAGCATCCTGGCTCCATCCACATAAATGGACTTCACATACAGATTGGCGTCTTCAATACGTACACCCTCATTTTTGCTCTGCCAATTGGCTATTGCCGACATAAGAAGCTTTTCCAGGCGCTCTGCCGCCTCTTTCTTGGTATAACGCAAAATGGCCAGGGCCTTGTTCACCTCTTTGCCCCTGATCATATCTGCAACAAGCCGCATCTTCCTGGGTGATGTCGGACAATTCCTCAGCCTGGCAAAATACTGCGTCTGCCTCTCTTCCTTGAGTTTTTCAGCCCTGATGTGTTTTCTTAATCCCATTGTGATATCTTATTTATTTTTTGGCTTTATCCTTTTTACCTGCATGTCCCCTGAATATACGAGTCGGTGCGAATTCACCGAGTTTGTGGCCGACCATGTTCTCGGTAATGTATACGGGGATGAATTTGTTGCCGTTGTGAACTGCTACTGTAAGCCCTACGAACTCTGGAGATATCATTGAAGTCCTTGACCAGGTCTTGATAACAGTCTTCTTGCTGCTGCCAGCCATTGCAAGCACCTTCTTCTCCAGTTTATAGTGTATATAGGGGCCTTTTTTTAATGAACGACTCATAACTGTTTAGTTTTTCCTTATAAAGACAAATTATTTTTTCCTTCTTTCCAAAATGAGCCTGTTAGAAGCTTTCTTCCTGTTACGGGTCTTAAAGCCTTTGGCAGGCATACCTTTACGGCTCCTGGGGTGACCGCCTGAAGCCCTGCCTTCTCCACCACCC
>PWNY01000169.1 GCA_003557805.1 Bacteroidales bacterium
ATGTTACCGTTATTGAAGAAGAATCAGACCATGTTGACCCTGACCAGGAGTGCGATTTGGTAGGCATTAGCTGTATGCACGCCAATGCACCGCGAGCTTATGAGCTATGTGCAGAATTTCAAAAAAGAGGTAAAACGGTGGTTTTGGGCGGCGTGCATCCCTCTGTTCTTCCTGAGGAAGCCTTGCAGTATGCCGATAGCGTGGTAGTTGGCGAAGCAGAAGGAGTTTGGGAAACCCTGCTTGATGATTTTCAGAACAATAGTCTTAAAAGAAAATATCACAACCCCAATCCCGATCTGCAAAAATACGTGCCCAAGGATTTTAGCAAGGCCGTCAACAAAAGTAAATTCCACATCATCCCTGTAATGACCACCCGGGGGTGTCCCTACAACTGCGATTTTTGTTGCGTAAGCAATCTTTACGGCAAGAAAATCAGGCATATTCCCATTGAAAATGTGGTCAGAGATATCCGTGAATCCAAAGCCAAAAGGTTTCTGTTTCTGGATGATAATATCATTGGTCATAAAAAATATGCAAAAGAACTGTTTAAAGCCATTAAGCCCCTGAAGATCAAATGGGGCGGGCAGGCTTCATTGTCGCTGCTGGTGGAAGACGATGAACTGCTGCAGCTGGCAGCCGAAAGTGGCTGTAAATCGCTTTTTGTTGGGATTGAGAGTGTTTCAGCAGAACAATTAAGAACTATGCGTAAGGGTGTTAAAGAGATTGCCAACCTGGAAAGCGCCCTGAAAAAAATCAAACAGAATAGGATCCTGATCCACGCATCCATGGTTTTTGGATTTGACAACGATACCAAAGAAATCTTTGAAGAAACCTTAGAGTTTCTGCAAAAAAACAAAGCTAGCACAGCATCATTCAATGTATTAACCCCCTATCCGGGCACCAGGGTTTACGAGAACTTAAAGGAAGAAAACCGCCTTACAAGCACCAACTGGAAGTATTATGATCATAATACTGTCGTTTTTCAACCCAGGAACATGACCCCTTACGAGCTGCAGATGGGTAAAATATATGCAAGAAAAAGGTTTTACAGTATTACCTCTGTAATGAAAAGAATGCAGGGCAATCTTTATAACCCTTTAACCTACTTCTTGATGAATTACGGGCATATGAAGCAAGTAAGAGTAGAGGCCAGAAGAATAGACAGGATCAAATCAATATTATTTGAGGGTGTATAGATAATCATGCCCAAAAAGAAGAAGAACAGTACCCGGACCGCTGATTTTTCAGCTTTGTTCAGGCTGTTCCATTTTTTCTTAAATTTCTCTGATAAGTTCATTTGTTGATTTTCAGGGTTTCCAGGATAATAAATAGCGGATAGTATTTTTTGTTAAACAGATAATGCCGCCTTTTTTCAGCCCGCTGAAAGATTTACTGTCTTCAACAGCACCCTCAGGTAACAAAAGTCATCAGCAATGCTTTTATAACCAACAAACAGGTGTTAAAGCTCAGGGAAATATTATGAATTGGGGATACTTTTTATATACATACAGAGTCCCCGGCTGTATGTTGTCATATGTGGCAGGTCTTCAAGTGGAAAAGGTTCGTGCTTTCCTGTGAGTATAATACCGCCCACGGTAAGCCTGCCGGTAATTTCCCTGAAAAGCTCCACCGCCTTCTCCCGCTTAAAATACATGCCGACCAGATTTTTACAAAACACCAGGTCAAAAGGCCCTTCCGGCATCGCATGGCGAATATCCTGCCGAAGGAATGAAACCATATCACATATTCTGCGATCCAGGCAATAGAGCCCTTCCCTTTTACGGAATGATCGTTTTTTTACCGGGAGGGGGACATCCTTGATGCAACCGCCTGTATAACAGGCTCTGGCAGCACGTTGCAACATGTGCTCATCAATATCTGTTGCAATAATCTCTATCCGTTGCCGGGGCACTTTTTCTGACATACGGTGATGCCAAACCAGTGCCAGGCTGTATGCTTCCTCTCCTGAAGCGCATCCGGCCGACCAGCAGCGCAAAGCACGTTGTTCTTTATGTGCTTTTGTTGCCAGCACCGGCAACACTTCATCCCCAAGCACCTGCCATGACAGGTAATCCCTGAAAAACCTTGAAATGGTTATACGGGTAAATGCATCCAGTGTATTCCATTCACCCGGATTATCCTCTATGTAATCGCGATATGCTGAAAAGCCTGACAAGTGTAACTCCCCAATGCGGGCCTGGATCCTTTTGCATACCTGCCTTCTGACTTTTTTGTATCCCTCCCGGCGAAGGCCCAGTCGTGGAAGTGCCCAGTGCAGAAAACGCTGACATTCGTTGGAGTTACTCATCCTGTGGCCCCTGTTTTGTGTTCAGCAAACAACATTTGATAAGCCTGATACAACATGGCTGAAACAATTGTTAAAACTACAAATAATCAATGGAAACAGGCGCTTTTTCCATGACCTATACCAGGGATAAAAAGTAAGTTTCCGGTATTAACTTCCAAGCCAAGATCATGAACAACTCCAGGCTTTGAAAGCATAAACTGTCTCGCAGCTCTCCGGTGCTTTTTGTTTCCAATACCCGGATACTCAAAATATTGTATATATTCGTAAACAGTGTTTTATATAAATCCTCGCTTGATGCTTATTAAAGAGATCAGAGTTTATCAGTCGCCTGTTCCGCTCAAAAAGGCCTTTTTCATTTCATTGGGGCGCATTGACCACGCCAATAATATACTTGTAAAAATTTACACCGACAACGGACTTATTGGCTTTGGAGAGTGCAGCCCCTTTATGACAATCAATGGCGAAACCATGGAAAGTGCCTTCGAAGTGGCACGCTACATTGCACCCCTGCTAATCGGCCGTGACCCTGAAAACATAGAAGACTGCGTGGCAGTTATGGACAGGCTGATTTACGGAAATACAGGCATAAAGAGTGCTTTTGACATTGCCCTGCATGACCTGGCATCGCAGGCAGCGGGTCTGCCATTGTATAAATACCTTGGTGGCAAACAGGACAAGCAAATATTCACGGATTATTCGGTGAGTATTGGCGAACCGCAGCAAATGGCAAGTGACGCAATGGATATTGTTGAAAGGGGGTTCCGTATTGTGAAGGTAAAGCTGGGGAATTCAGGGAAGCTGGATGTTGAACGCATCAAAAGCATAAGGGCGGCCATTGGCCAGGACATTGCTGTCAGGGTAGATGCAAACCAGGGCTGGACTGTGGACGAAGCCATTGAAACCCTCAACGCCCTGGCCCCATTTGATATACAATATTGTGAAGAACCCATTCCCCGGTGGGCTTTCACCGAGCTTGGCAAAGTCAGGGCCCGCAGCCCGGTACCCATCATGGCTGATGAATCCTGCACAGATCACCATGATGCAAAACGCCTGATCGACATGCAAGCCTGCGACATGTTTAACCTTAAAATGGGTAAGTCAAGCGGACTGTTCAAGGCATTAAAGATCATCACGCTGGCCGAGAAGCATAATATACCCATGCAAATCGGGGGATTCCTGGAGTCCCGGGTGGCATTCACAGCCTGCGCCCACCTGGCATTTAAAAGCAGCCTTATAAGGTATTTTGATTTTGATTCACCGCTTATGGCGGCATTTGACCCGGTTGAAGGCGGTTTAACCTATCACGAGAACGGACTGGTGAAAATTACTGATAACCCCGGCTTAGGGGTGAGCGTTCCGGATAGTTATCTGGATGGCCTTAAAAACTTTGCAGTATATTAGCAGCCGGTAACAGCCCGGAATAAAAACAACACAATCTAAACAACACTCAAGTCCCGTGAAAGAACCCTTTTTTATTATCGTTTTGTCGATTACAGCCTTACTAGCTGTTTCATGTACCTTTGACAGAGAGCAACAATCAGGGGAAGCCATGACCGGTAGAAACCAGGAAGATATTAAATATGGAGACCCGCTAACCGATATTGACGGCAACACTTACCGCACGGTTATCATCGGTGAGCAGCAGTGGATGGCCGAAAACCTTAAAACCACAACCTATAGCAACGGTGACCCCATATATTATCCCGGCGATAACGGCACTGCCTGGAGCGAAAACACCATTGGGGCCTACGCATGGTACGGCAATGATCCGGCAAATGGCGAAAGCTATGGTGCATTGTACAACTGGTACGCGACAACCAATCCCGGCGGCTTATGCCCGGCCGGCTGGCGTGTTCCCGATCATGAAGACTGGCTTTACCTGACCAGGTATGCAGGGGAGCAAATGGGCAACAAGCTCAAATCGCGCCGTCAGGTTGGCTCTCCCTTTGGCGGGGAATATGATACTATGGAGCATCCGCGCTGGGAAACCTTTTCAACGAATTATGGCACGGATCATTTTGGTTTCAGTGCGCTTCCGGGAGGTAACCGTCATGCCAGCGGCACCTTCGTAACCATGGGGGCCAATGCCCTTTTCTGGTCTTCTTCTGAAATATCCAAAACCGCTGGCTATGGATGGTATATCTACCATGGCTATTATGGCGTTGACAGGGGTTATGGTGACAAGGGTGCAGGTTTTAGTGTGCGCTGTATCAGGGAAACAAATTAAATAATGAAGAAGGTTGGAATATTGTTGTTTGATGATGTTGAACTGCTCGACTTTGCGGGGCCTTATGAAGTGTTTGGCGTTGCGGATGAGCTAAATAACCACTCGCTATTTGATGTGTTTACCATTTCAGAGAGCGGCAGGGAGATCCGGACTGTTCACGGGCTGTTGGTCCGGCCTGCATATTCAACACAGAACTCACCCCGTATTGATATACTGGTGATACCCGGAGGTGATGGCACCAGGGCGGTCACCAGGAACCAGGCTTTGCTTGGGTGGATCCGGGAAACGTACAACCAGGCGGAGATCACCTGCAGTGTTTGCTCTGGGGCACGGATACCTGCAGTACTGGGTTTGCTTGACAATCAGGAGTTTACTACACACCATGCCGTAGTTGATGATGTGCTTGCCATTGCACCCAAAAGCATATACAGAAAAAAGAGGCGTTTTGTTGACAATGGCAGGCTGATGACAGCTGCAGGGATCAGTGCAGGTATAGACCTTTCACTTTACATAGTTGAAAAACTTCATGGTACTAGTGTCATGTCAACCATGAATTGACGGATAAGGGCTGTGCAGTTTTCCCTTGCATCATCAGTGGTAAGTTGCCATTTAATCTTCGCATTCTTGTTGTTTCTGTGGTTTTGCCATGCCCTTACCTCTGATTTGACCA
>PWNY01000038.1 GCA_003557805.1 Bacteroidales bacterium
TATGGGACGGCAAGGCAGCAAAGCGCATAGCCGCCATCCTCATGGAGCACAAAGAGTAATATGTCTCTTGTATGGCAAACAACAAAGCTGCACATTGACCGCCTGCGCGGGAACGTGCGTGTCCGCCAGGCTGCGGTACTATACGCAGCCAGTTTCGCCGGAATTCCCCTGTCTCTTGTAACCAGCATAGTCTTTACCCGCTTCCTCGGGCCCTCGGGATATGGGGATTTTGCCTTTCTCGACAGTATTTTTGACTTTGCCAAGATAATATTCCCCCTTGGCCTTTTCCATGCAACGAACAGGGCAATGGTACTCAACCGCGACCCCCTTAAATCGAAGGAGCTTCAGGGAGCAGGCATAATACTTCTTTTTGCCCTTTTTATTATAATGGCCATTGTAATGCTTGTCTATGGCTTAACTGACAGCAACCTTGCATCCAAGGGCCTCGACAGGTTTTTTATATTCCTTATACCATTTGGGTGGATATTCCTTTTTGAGCCCTACTTCAACAATGTGCTGCATGCAGAGAACCGCATATACGAACTATCTGCCATACGCTTTTTGCCCAAGGTGATCACCTTTATGGCCGCCCTGCTGATATTTTTCACAATGAGCGGCTTTAGCGGAAACCGGCTTGCAGTTATATGGCCGGTGTATCTGATTGCATTCCTTGGTGTTTACATTATTGTGCTTACAAAAACGGGGGTCTCTGTAAGGAATGTCAGGCAGAGGATAGGGACAATACTTGGATATTACCGCACCTATGGGGTACACCTTTATTCCGGAACACTGTTCTTTGCTGGTTCTCTGGCTTTGAGCGGCATACTGATAAGCTATTTCAGCGACGATAATACCGGGGTTGGCTTCTTTGCACTTTCCCTTGCAATCTCCCGGCCTCTTGCATTGATACCCGGGGTTATCGCAACGACATGGTTCAGAGACTTTGCTTCACTTAAAAATATTCCGGCAAGGATGATCTTCGGTGCTGCAGCGATGACCGTACTTGCGCTTATTTTACTTTTTCTGCTTGCCGGGCCTTTTGTCAGTTTCTTTTACGGGGAGGATTTCCTGCCGCTTATTCCGCTGACATATATTGCCGGGGCGGGTATGGCATTACACGGAATGGCCGGATTTTTCAGCCGCTTTCTGGAGGCAGGCGGACAGGGCAAGGCCGTGCGCAACACCAATATGGCAACAGGCCTGGCCAACCTTGGGTTTAACATATGGCTCATCCCGCAGTATGGTGAGTCAGGGGCCGCATACTCTCTTATTATTTCAGGGCTTGTATATATGGCCGGGATTGTGTTTTACTACCGCCGTTTAGCGGGTAACAAAAAAATTCATACCTTCGGCCGGGATAAATAATTCAGATATGAACAAGTTGAATTTTGCGCTTATCGGTGCTGCCGGATATATAGCACCAAGGCATATGCGTGCAATAAAGGATACTGGTAACGAGCTGGTCTGTGCCCTTGATCCATACGACGGGGTCGGGATAATCGACAGCTACTTCCCGCATGCTGATTTCTTTACAGAACCCGAAAGGTTCGACCGTCATCTCGACAAATTGCGAAGGCAGGGACAGGGTTATGTCGACTATGTCAGCATCTGTTCGCCCAATTACCTGCACGACGCCCATATAAGGATGGCTGTCCGAAACGGAGCCCATGCAATATGCGAAAAGCCCGTTGTACTGAACCCCTGGAACCTCGACTCTTTGTGCGAACTCGAGCAGGAATCAGGAAAGAATATCTATACCATCCTGCAGCTTCGTCTGCACCCAGGCATCAAAAATCTCAGGGAAAAGGTTAAAAAGGGGCCTGCTGACAAGGTCTATGACATTGACCTGAAATATATCACGAGCAGGGGAAGGTGGTATTTTTTCTCCTGGAAGGGTGACCTCCAGAAATCAGGAGGAGTAGCCACAAATATCGGCATTCATTTCTTTGATATGCTGGGGTGGATATTCGGCAACTTCAAAGAGCTGGAGGTGATCGAAAACAGTTACGACAGGGCTAAAGGACGGCTGGTTTTTGAAAAGGCCAGGGTAAACTGGTTTCTGAGCCTTAACGAAAAAGACCTGCCGGGCCAGGCTATAGAACAGGGTAAAAGGATCTTTCGCAGCATTACAATAGAAGGGGAAGAGGTGGAGTTCAGCGAAGGATTTACCGACCTGCACACAGAGAGCTACCGTGAGATTCTTGAGGGAAGGGGCTTCAGGGTAAGCACAGCAAGGCCGAGTGTAGAAATAGCACAGAGGATAAGGAGCAGCAGGCGCGATTAAAAAATGCATACTTTTTATGAGCAAAATACTTGTAACAGGAAGTGCCGGGTTCATCGGATATCACCTTGCAAAAAAACTGGCAGAAAAGGGTGAGCATGTTGTTGGCCTTGACAACATCAACGACTACTACGATACAGAGCTTAAGCTGAATCGCCTGAAAGAATCAGGTGTTACGGCCGCTGAGGGCAGTATGATCCAGAGCACCATTTACGAAAACTACCGCTTTAAAAAGCTTGACCTGGCTGACCAGAGTGGCATAATGACCCTGTTTGAAGAGGAAAAGTTTGATTTTGTAATACACCTGGCAGCCCAGGCGGGAGTCAGGTATTCCCTTACCCATCCGCAGAAGTACATTGACGCCAATATTACAGGCTTTCTTAACATCCTGGAGGGCTGCAGGAAGTTTCCGGTAAAACACCTTGTTTATGCCTCTTCCAGTTCGGTATACGGAAAGAACTGCAAAATGCCCTTTTCTGTAAGCGACAATGTTGACCACCCGGTATCCCTGTATGCCGCCAGCAAAAAGAGTAATGAGCTGATGGCACACACCTACAGCCACCTTTTCGGTATCCCTGCTACGGGGCTTCGCTTTTTCACTGTTTACGGGCCCTGGGGGCGACCCGACATGGCTCTGTTCTTATTTACAAAAGCCATACTTGAGGGAAGGCCAATAAAGGTGTTCAACAGGGGGGAGATGAAAAGGGACTTCACATATATTGACGACATTGCAGAAGGTATATCCAGGGTAACATACCGGCCTGCAGAACCAAACCCCATATGGGACGGCAATCAGCCTGATCCTTCGAGCAGCGATGTTCCTCACAGGGTTTACAATATAGGAAACGGCAAACCTGTCAACCTCATGGATTTTATAAGCGCCCTGGAGGAGACTCTCGGGAAAACGGCCCAAAAGGAAATGCTCCCCATGCAGGCAGGAGATGTTCCTGCCACCTGGGCCGACACAATTGCCCTTGAAAGAGACACGGGATACCGTCCTGGAACAGATATCAGGGACGGTATCATAAGATTTGTCGACTGGTATAAGTCTTATTACAATTGTTGGTGATATGTACACCATGGAAAAACACTTACACCTGATCCTGGTGTCCGCATCGGATTTTAGCCCGAAGTTGCCTGACCCAAAATAAATAAAGGTGCTGTAAATAAAATCAGTATTTTTATTAATTGATTGTTTGGTTCAATTCCTTTTGTTTTGCCAAAGCCCGACAAAATATTATCGATAAAGCAGTAATATTTCCCTATTGTTTGCAAAGTGCATTTGTTATTGATAGTTTTGTCTGCGGCAAAGCCGGTAGGTCCGCATTGTTGTGACTGAAAGGGCGAAGCCGTTCCTTTAGGATATCACCAAACAATAAAATATATCATATGAAAGAGGTTAAAACTATCTGCTGCATCGGGGCCGGATATGTCGGAGGGCCGACCATGGCTGTTTTTTCACTTAAATGTCCGCACATAAAAATTATTGTTGTTGACAGTAACCCACAAAAGATCGAAGCCTGGAATTCAAACGAATTGCCCGTTTACGAGCCTGGGCTGCTGGATATAGTAAAACAGACAAGGGGAAAAAACCTGTTTTTTACAACGGATATTGACAGTGCCATTGATGAGGCAGAAATGATATTCATATCTGTAAACACTCCAACCAAGAATTACGGTGTTGGCAAGGGAATGGCGGCAGATCTTAAATATGTCGAACTTTGTACAAGGCAGATTGCCCGGGTTGCCAAAGACGACAAAATAATAGTGGAGAAGTCAACCCTTCCTGTCAGAACGGCTGAAAGCATTAAGACAATAATAAGCGGATGCTCATCTGAGTTCAGCTTCCAGGTGCTGTCAAACCCTGAATTCCTCGCTGAAGGAACAGCCATTAATGACCTTTTGAATGCTGACAGGGTGCTGATAGGCGGCGACCAGACACCGGAGGGCCTTGAAGCAATTGAAGCACTAACCGCAGTATATGCCAACTGGATACCGCGTGAACGCATAATCCAGACAAGGCTCTGGTCGTCTGAACTCAGCAAACTCACTGCCAATGCATTCCTTGCCCAAAGGGTTTCATCAATTAATGCGATTTCAGCACTCTGTGAACGCACCGGGGCTGATGTTGACGAAGTGGCTAGGGCAGTCGGAATGGACAGCCGTATCGGGCCGAAATTCCTGAAGGCCTCGGTTGGATTTGGAGGCAGTTGTTTTCAGAAAGATATCCTTAACCTTGTTTATCTTTGCAGGCATTTTGGCCTGCCCGATGTTGCCAGCTACTGGGAACAGGTGATTAAAATGAACGATTACCAGAAACACCGTTTTGCTCAGAAAGTAATTACAACTCTGTTCAACACCGTGTCGGACAAAAAGATAAGCATGCTGGGATGGGCCTTTAAAAAGGACACCAACGACTCCAGGGAGTCTGCGGCAATTTATATAGCCGATGAACTGTTGCAGGACCAGGCAAGGGTGCATGTTTATGACCCCAGGGTCAGCCCCGAACGCATGATTGACGACCTTATGTTCCTTCAGAGCGTTAAAAACGGAAACGGCGACAATAAGCTGAGCGAAAAACAGATCAGGGACGGCCTGATAGTACATAAAGACCCTTACCAGGCACTGGAAAATGCGCATGCTACAATGGTGGTAACAGAATGGGATGAGTTCAGGGATTATGACTGGAAAAGTATTTACGACAATATGCTTAAACCCGCCTTTCTTTTTGACGGAAGGAACATTCTGGATGGCGCAGGGCTGGAAGAGATAGGCTTCAAAGTATACCAGATAGGCAAGGGTTAGCAGAGATAGTATAACAGAATAAAGAATATGGGTACTACAACACATTTACGGACACTTGAAAATGAGGCCATCTATGTAATGCGGGAGGTGGCCGCACAGTTTGAA
>PWNY01000057.1 GCA_003557805.1 Bacteroidales bacterium
ACAAGGAAGATCAGTACAAAAGCAAGAACGAAGGCAAATACAAGGCTTGATGAACTCTCCTCATAATCTTTTGAGTCACCGGCCAGGGCAGTCCTGAAAGTTTCATCGAGGACCTCGTCAGCTATCTTGCGCATCTCTTCAATGCCCTCGCTCACAGTACGACCTGGTGCAAGGTTTGCCGAAACTGTGGCTGAGACAAATCGATTGTATCGGAATAATTGCGGCGGTGCTGTTACCTCCTTCAGGGTAACCAGGTTGTCAAGCTGCACCATATCACCATTATTGCTTCTTACATAGAGTGACCTGAGGTCCAGGGGGGTGTTCCTGTCCTCCCTCCTGAGCTCACCAAGTACCTGGTACTGCTTTCCATGCATAAAAAAGTACCCGAAACGCTGACCGCTAAGTGCAAGCTGCAGGGTCTGTCCGATGTTCTGTGTTGACACCCCGAGGGCATTTGCCTTATCGCGGTCAATATGGATCTGCATCTCAGGCAGGTTGAACCTCAGGTTCACATCTGCCATTTGAAGCACCGGGTTGTCATTAGCCTTCTCCATAAACTCCGGCAGCACCTCCCTGAGTTTATCAATGCTTTGTGCCTGCAGTACGAACTGAACAGGCCTTCCTGACCTTCTGCCACCAAATGTCGACTGCTGGTTAACAAATGCAATAGCCCTTGTTTTGTCTCGCAGTACCACTGAAAGGCGGTCTGCTATCTCCTGTTGGGATGCGTCCCGCTCACCTGGCGTTTTCAGCATTACCCTTACATTTGACCAGCCACCGAAAACCATTGATGCAATTGACTCACGCTCAGGCACCATTTCAACGGCAACTTCAGTAATCTCATCAATATAGTCACGTATGAACTCATATGTGGTTCCCTCAGGTGCACGAGCGTTTATGGTAAGCTGGGACCTGTCCTCGAGGGGTGCCATCTCTCCGGGGATATTTGAATAAAGCAATACCACCAGGCCAATTGCTCCCAGCAGGATTACCGGGGCAAGCCACCTCCTTGACAGGAAGCTGTCCAGTGCCCCTGTATATGCATTGTTTATATTTTTGAAAAACCATTCGGTATTGGTATAGAACTTCCCTTTCTTTGTCCTCTGCTTCAATATCTTGGTAGATATCATCGGGGTAAAGCTGAGGGCAACGAAGGATGAGATCAGCACAGCTCCCGCTATTACAATACTGAACTCCCTGAAAAGTCTCCCTGTCATCCCTTCAAGGAAAACGATAGGGAAAAACACCGCTACCAGTGTTATCGTGGTGGCAATAATCGCAAAGAATATCTCCTTTGATCCTGCCAGCCCGGCCTGGACGGGGTTCAGCCCCTGCTCAATCTTGACATATATGTTCTCCATCATAACGATGGCATCGTCTACAACCAGGCCGATCGCAAGAACAATCGCAAGCAGCGTAAGCACGTTTATTGAGAAACCGGCCACATACATCACAAAGAATGAGCCAATAAGAGATACCGGTATGACAAGCACAGGGATGATAGTCGTACGCCAGTCCCTCAGGAACAAAAAGATGATCACAACCACCAGCATAAATGCAATAAAGATCGTATTCCTTACCTCACTGATGGAAGAGCGGATGAATTCAGTATTGTCAAAACCTATGTTTATTGAAACATCATCCGGCATGTCCATCCTGATCATCTCAAGGCGGCGGTAAACCTCATCGGCTATATCAATATGGTTTGATCCGGGCTGTGGAACAATTGCATTACCAACAATCGGCACCCCGTCACGCCTTACCATCCCCCTTAGATCCTCGGGTCCGAGCTCTGCCCTGCCTATATCCCTGAAGCGAATCACGCTCCCGTTATCCTCGGCGATTATCATATTGTTGAACTCCTCAGGGGTTGACATCAGTCCCAGCGTACGTATTGTAAGCTCCACCATGTTCCCTTCAATACGTCCAGAAGGGAACTCAATATTCTCCCTCTGCAGGGTGTTCCTGACATCCAGGGGTGTGAGCCCGTAACCAGCCATCTTTGCCGGGTCGAGCCAGAGCCTCATGGCATACCTTTTCTGCCCCCAGATGTGGATGCCACTGACACCCGGTATTGTCTGCAGCTGTTCGGCCAGGGTCAGTTCAGCTATCTCTGACAGCTCCAGGAGATTGCGGGTTTCGCTCTCAACTGTTACGAACATTATCGGGCTGGCATCAGCATCGGCCTTGGAAACTATTGGAGGGTCAACATCCCTGGGGAGTCTCCTCTGTGCCTGGGAAACCTTGTCCCGCACATCATTTGCCGCGGTCTCCATGTCCACACTAAGCTCGAATTCCACGGTGATCCTGCTGCTTCCCTGGCGGCTGACACTGGTTAGTGTCCTTATACCGGGCACAGCATTGATAGCCTGTTCCAGCGGTTCTGTGATCTGTGTTTCAATAACATCAGAGTTCGCACCGGGATATGACGTGCTTACCGAAATTACCGGCGGGTCCACGCTCGGGTACTCCCTGACTCCCAGGTATGTCATGCCGATAACACCGAAGAGAACTATCACTATGGTGAATACCGAGGCAAGTACCGGGCGCTTTATACTTAATGACGAAAGACTCATTTTTTTCCTGCAGATTTCCTGCCCCCTTTAATCAGGAAGGCATAAAAGATTAAAACTCCTGTTCAATGTTATCCAGTACAACCGGAAGGCCCTGCCTTAACTGGAGCACACCGGTCGTAAGAAGGGTGTCCCCGAAATTAAGTCCATCAAGGATCTGCACCCTGTCTTCAGTCCTGATTCCGGTTGTAACATAAACAGGCTGCGCCTGGCCGGAACGGTAAACGAAAACCCGGTCACCTTCCATTTCGGGTATAAGGGCCTCCGACGGTATTGCGACGGCCTCCAAATCTTCTGCAAGCTGCATGTCGATAGAGACAAAGCGGCCAGGCATCAGCTCCTCATCGGAATTATCATAAAGTGCACGTACCCTTATTGTCTTCGTGCGTTCATCCACGAAAGGGCTCACCGCATAAACCTCAGCATCCAGAGGGTCCAGGATTCCGTCCACCCTGAAGCGTATAGGGAATCCCGGCATTATCTCACGGGAATATCTCTCCGCTATCGTGAATTCAAGTTTAAGAGGGTCAATCTTGATAAGCCTTGCAATACGGGTGCTTGGAGAGGCAAAGCTTCCCTCGCTGATATATCTGAGACCGACGATGCCGTTAAACGGTGCGCGTACTTCTGTTTCTGCTATTCTGGCCTCAAGCAGCTCAATATCCGCATCAAGGGTCTCAAGCTCGGTCACAACCTGGTCGTAGGCCTCCTGACTTATAGCATCCCTTTCCAGAAGGCTTCTCTGCCTGAACTCCCTTTCTACCAAAAGTCTTCTCTGCGCATGAAGCTTTAAAAGCTGCGCCTGCAGGTGCCTGTCATTCATTTTTGCAAGCAGGTCACCCTCTTCCACATGAGAACCCTCTTCGAAATATATCCCCACAACCTTCCCGCTGGTTTCAAATGCAAGATCAACTTCCTCATCAGGCAGAAGCGTCCCTGTACCCCTGACCTCATCCCTGATCTGGGACGGAGACAGAATGTATGCGCTTACGCTTAAAGGCTGTCTCTGTTGCGGCTGAAAATCCACCTCGGCACCGGAACCGCCGGGAAACAATGGTCTTATTTTAGGAAAGGCAATAATGAATATCAATAAGGCCAGTATGGCCAGGTTTATCAGGAAACGGAATGTTTTGTTCATCTATGTTCCAAATAAAAAATTAGACAATAATTATTATTTGACATTAAAAAACGCAATGGGTTTAATACAGAAAAAAGATAACGGGGAAAACCCTGCCAATATATGGTAAAATATAAACAGTTTTTATGGGCGTTTGTTTTGTACAACCATAATGGATTTTGGAGATAAATTATCCTATTATTCCATTATTAATCACCGCGGCAAAACTAATCCATTATTTTATATCACCCGTGTATTTAACAGGATTTAACCGGCAGTTAAAACCCGCAGGCTCAGTGTGAATCAAAAAAACAACACGTATATTTGTATATTACTCTATCATTTCGTTTATTTGCAAAGCATTACACCCGCTGCTACAGCGGGTTTTCAGTTATTATACAAAAAGTGCTGTCAAGAAATAGACTAACCATACCAAATTTCGTGTCATTTTACAGGTTGCTGGCATTCCCTGTGATCCTGTACATGGCACTCAGCGGATACAAGCAAACTTTTGCCGTACTGATAGTGATAAACCTTGTGACTGACGTCCTGGATGGATTGCTTGCGAGGATGCTGAACCAGAAAACCGAGTTCGGTGCAAGGATAGATTCTGTTGCCGACATGGGGACCTACTTTTTGGTATTCCTCGGTATTTGGGTATTTAAAAGGGAGGAGTTTGCACCCCATATTGTAAGTTTTTCAATCTTCATCGGCCTGCTTATCTTGGCCCTGGGGCTTTCCCTTGTAAAGTTCGGCAGGTTCCCCAGCCTGCACCTCTATTCATGGAAAATCGGAGGGTATATACAAGGGACCTTTTTTGCGGTCCTGTTCGCATTTGACTTCTATACCCCATTCTATTACTTTATGATAATTTGGGGGATACTTGCCTTTTTGGAGCACATAGCGATACAGCTTATCATTCCCAGGATGCGCTCAAACGCAAAAGGGCTTTACTGGGTACTGAAGGATAGACGGAAGGAAACCGGCAGATAAAAAGTTCAACAAACCCTTGCCATGGAGGCTGATACAAATATACAGCTTGTAATATACCTTGTGATACTGTGCTATTTTGCACTGGGTGCCGCCGCTTTCTGGTTTATTGGAAGAGGAAAGCCAAAGGCAAAAAGGAGGGAGAACCGGACAAAATACATCACCTATTTTATTATCATTCACACACTCTTTGCAGGAATTTTTTTCGGACGGCCATATTTCCTGGCAATTGCCGCTATAATCTCAGTTGCCGGTTACATAGAGCTGTTCAGGACAGCGTTGGGCAGTAACCGCATGCAGGAAGATGAGCTTAAAAAGACAAAGAGTGAAACAAAAACCGGGAGGTCCTCACCTGGCAAACTCTTTCTGGGGGTTTCCCTGTTGATATATACCGCAGCTGTAGTTCCGTTTTTGCTGTTCAGCAACATGGACAGGGGCTATCTCTATTTTGCGTTTGTAACTGTAACGGTCTTTGATGCCTTCAGCCAGATAAGCGGCCAGATCGCAGGCGGTAAAAAGCTCATACCGTCGGTAAGCCCAAACAAGACGTTATCGGGCCTTGCAGGTGGAAGCATAATTGCAATGACAACCGCAGCATTGTTAAGGGGCCTGATCGGATGTTCCCTGATACACTCCTTGCTTCTTAGTCTTATCATAGTTATATTTGCATTGTCAGGGGATCTTCTGGCATCCTTTTTCAAAAGACAATACAGGATCAAAGATTTTGGCAAAACACTGCCCGGCCATGGTGGATTCCTCGACAGGTTCGACAGCCTGATACCCGGCGGTGCCGCCATGTATTTACTTAATCTTTTTATGATATGAGCCAGGAGCTGTTCTTTACTATTTTATACACCATGGCTTTTGCGGTGATCCTGGCAACAGGAGAGGTGCTGCATTCCATCCTGAAAGTTAAAACAGAGTATACCAGGAAGTTTGCCCACAGTGCGGCTTCATTGCTCTCTTTGACTTTCCCTCTTATATATGACTCATATGAGTATGTACTGGTGATGGGGCTTGTTTTTTTCCTGCTGCTGCTTTTTGCCCAGCACCGCCACCTGCTGCTATCGATCAATGATGTGGCCAGGAAAACTTACGGTGGCATACTCCTTCCTGTTGCAATTGCCGGGTCCTTTACTGCATCGGTATGGCTTGATGATGTAAAGCTGTTTATAATACCGGTGATGCTGCTCGGGGTGAGTGATTCCCTGGCGGGCATAACAGGGGTCTATTTCGGTGAGAAGCTCCGGAAAATTATCATATACAGGCTGCAGTTAAACAAGACATATCTGGGAAGCATGGTTTTCTTTATAACTTCAGTGATAATCTCCGCATATGTACTTTACTGGATTGCAGGAAGTTATAATGACAAAACAATTATTGCCGCATTTACCGTGGCCGCAGCAGCCGCGATTGTTGAGGCATTCAGCTCCAGGGGGCTTGACAACTTCACCGTACCACTTACAGCCCTTTTGATACTGCTCATGTTTTAAAAACATTTAGTGGCCTTATGTATGTTTACAGCGGAATCAGGAAAGAACTTCGCATCCCGGAAAAACTATTTAACCGGTATGGCAGGCTCGCCTTTGACGACATCTTGTCTGTAAGGGAGTTCCTCCACGGCTTCAACAAGGGAAGGGATGAGGGTTCACGCATCTATGCGGGTGAGATGAAGGCATCTTCCCTGCTACAGGATGTCTATGCATATATTCTTGAAAAGTATTCCGAAGAGACCTCATCCGATCCATATAAAAAGGCTGCCGGTTTCCTGGAAAAGCAGCTCGGAAGAGAACTTATTAAAAGCTTTAGCAAAAGCCTGGAGAATTATGCCCCGGGAATGCCGGCAGAGGATGTTATCCCCCATTCCATAGTGCTGCATGTGGCAAACGAGAACCCCGCCAACAAAAAAACAAAACTCTTTTTTGACAAGAACTACCTGAAACCAAAAGGTTTATTTGAAAAAACAAACAGGGAGCTTGAGGGGTTTTTCAAGGATATGCCGCCTTTTGGAAGCCAAAAGCAGGATATTATCACCTTTTTGAAAACTCCGGGGCTTATTTCTCCGGACAGCCTTGATGATCAGCTTGATTATATATTGCGCAACTGGAAACACCTGCTTCCTGAGCATATGGTCTCTGAAATGCTCAAAGGAAGGGATATTCTTAAAGAGGAGCAGACAAGCAGGAAAGCAGCAGGTGGAGCACCGCCTGCAATTGTCCCGGAATACAGGGCAGGGGGTGAAGGCCCTGACAAACAGGAAGGAACTGAAGAGGGGTATTATGACGAATACGGAAACTTTACTCCTGACACCCACTGGATGCCCCGGGTGGTAATTATTGCCAGGAACACCCACGTTTGGCTGGATCAGCTTTCAAAAAAATACAAGCGTGAAATTACCCGCCTTGACCAGATACCGGATGAAGAGCTTGACATATTGAGGGAAAGGAACTTCAATGGTTTATGGCTGATTGGGGTCTGGGAGAGGAGTCCGGCATCAAAAAAGATAAAGAACCGTATGGGCAACCCTGATGCGATATCTTCGGCATATGCCCTTTATGACTATGAAATTGCCGAAGACCTGGGAGGCGACCAGGCCTATGACAACCTCAACCAGAGGGCAATGCAGCGTGGGATAAGGCTTGCAAGCGATATGGTACCCAACCACACCGGGGTATATTCAAAATGGGTCATTGAAAGACCAGATTATTTCATTCAGACACATAGGCCTCCCTTTCCAGGCTACAGTTTCACGGGTGAGAACCTGAGCGATCATCCCTCAATTGAAATCAGGATAGAAGACGGCTATTACGACAGATCTGACGCAGCAGTGGTGTTTGAACGCATCGACAGAACAAGCAATGAGGTAAGATACATATACCATGGCAATGACGGCACGATGATGCCATGGAACGACACCGCGCAGCTTGACATGATAAAAGCTGAGGTGCGGGAAGCGGTTATGCAGAAGATATTCGATGTTGCCAGGAAATTCTCCATCATCAGGTTTGATGCGGCAATGACACTTGCAAAGAAGCATTTTGCCAGGCTTTGGTACCCCCAGCCCGGCAAGGGAGGTGATATTCCCTCAAGGTCTGAATACTCAATACCCAAAAAGGAGTTTGACAGGCTCTTCCCCGTTGAGTTTTGGCGCGAGGTAGTTGACAGGATCAATGCTGAAATGCCCGAAACCCTCCTGCTGGCTGAGGCATTCTGGCTGATGGAGGGGTATTTTGTAAGGACACTGGGTATGCACAGGGTCTATAACTCCGCCTTCATGCATATGCTAAAGAATGAGGAGAACGAAAAATACAGGGATCTGATCACTAACACTCTTGAGTTTGAACCGGAGATTCTAAAGCGCTATGTAAATTTCATGAGCAACCCCGACGAAGAGACAGCCATCAGCCAGTTTGGCAGCGGGGATAAGTATTTCGGTGTCTGCCTTCTGATGAACACCCTTCCGGGCCTTCCAATGTATGCCCACGGCCAGGTTGAGGGGCTGGCCGAAAAATACGGCATGGAGTATAAAAAGGCATACCATGCTGAAGAAGAAAAACAGTGGCTAGTTGAAAGACACCAGAGGGAGATCTTCCCGCTTGCCGGGAAAAGGTATCTTTTCAGCGAGGTAAGGCATTTTAACCTGTACGATTACCATAGCCCTGACGGTACGATAAACGAAAATGTATTCGCCTTTTCAAACAGGCACGGCATTGAAAAGGCAGTTGTTTTCTTTAACAATAAATATGACAGCACCGAAGGGAGTGTCCACATGTCGGTTCCCCGCCTGAAAGATGGCAGCAAACAACCAGTGAGGGAATCGCTTGCAAACGAACTGGAAGCAGATCCGGGTGCTTCGTTCTATTACAAGGCCTTTGAACAAATTTCAGGAATGGAATACCTTTTCAGGGGAGAAGATATTCACAGGGAGGGGATTAATATTCCTTTGAGGGGTTTTGAGTACAGGGCTTTTCTGGGTTTTCAGCAGCTTTATGACCATGATGGCAGCCTTTACAGCCTGTACACCGAGATCAGGGGCAGGGGTGTCAAAAGCATAAATGACGAGCTAAAACTCAAAAAGCTCAGGCATATACATTCGGCCTTCGAGGCTTTTTTAGAGCACCGGCTTGGCGGCAAACTGATCGAAAGCATCCTGCATCCGGCTGAGGTTGAACTTGAGTTAAGTAAGACAGAGCCATTGCAGCAGGCCCTGGCTGAATTCACTCATCTGGTCAGCAGGCATGAAAATACCGGTTATGCCTTCGGGAAACTGCCTGCACTGTTCAGATCGTACACCAAAAGCCTGAAGAGTATCACCGGAAGTTATGGTGCGAAAATCAGGTTGAATAACGCTGCAATGCAAACAGCATTACCAATCGACCCGGAAGATCTTTTCGTGACTTCAGGCCAGAATGCCCGCAGGGAGAACGCAGTTATAATGCTTGCCTATATGGCTGTATCTTCCTGTGCAGGGTGCGGGCCACAGGTAAAACCTTCTGACCTGTTTAACAGGTTTGAACTTGGCTGGCCACTTGAGGCGGTGCTAAAAAGGTCGGGGTTCAGCAGTGAAGACGCCGCAAAAGATGTCAGGCTCCTGCGGATTATGCTCAAACTTTTTGAAAAAGATGAGAAGCGCGATGGAATAGAAAAAATGATACCCCTATCCGACAGGGAGTTGCTGGACTTTATTGGAGCCAATGAATATGAAGGTATCTGGTATTACAGCAGAGAAGGCTTTGAGCTGTTGCTAAAATGGATCTTTTCGGTCTCAGCCCTGGAGCTGTTTCGCAAAAAGGATGCGAACAGCAAAAAGCTTAAACAACTCGCAGGCAATATCACCGAAGTTGCCCGCATGTCGGAAAACGCATCCTACCGGCTTGAAAAACTCAGGAAAATGCTTGATAATGCATCCCCTGGCAGCAATAACAAACAGATCAGATAGGCCTGGTAAGGTCAAAATCGGCCTGGAACACAATCTCACCACCGTATAGCAGACGATATGAGAAAGTTGTCATATCTTCATCCATAACTACATGCCATTCCCGGCCATAATCTTCGTCAAGAAACTCCCTGGAGAAATCATCTTTTGGGAAATATTGCTCATAAGCATTACCCCTGCTGTCTGAATACCCCCCGTAAAGAGTCGGGTCTTCAGGGGTTCCGTCAGGGTATCTGTGGTCATGACGGAAGCGCAGCCTGCCATCCTCGACAAGGAACAACCATGTCCTGGAGGTATCGTCAGACAGGTGAAATGGGATATGGACCCTGTCTTCCTCACATAGAGTGACATGCATGACAAAATCCAGGTGGGCCCAGCTTTCACGGCCCTCAGCCATATAAACTTCCTCGCCCCTGTATGAATTCCCACAAAGGCTTGCCAGGTTGTCAAGGAAAGCTCTTTCACCGGCAGACAGAGTGCTGACCGCCTCTTCTTTTTCCTGGTCACTTGAAGTTCCGGTTCCTCCACCGCAGGATGCCAGAATGAATGCTAATGCGAGTGCTGTGAATAGTTCTTTTTTAATTCTCATTGTTAAGGTTTTGATTGGTAATTATTGCTAAACAGCTATATAAATCGCTGCCAAGATATAAATAAAAAACCACTTCCAGGTCATGGAAGAATATTTTTAGCCAGGCTGTAACTTTCGGACGGGGCTTACCGTCATACTCCCAAAAAGAGGCCAAAAGAATTTAAAAATCCCATTAGTAATGATAATGAAAAAGGCAAAGCATAAGGTTTCAGTATATGTGTTAACACTTGCCGCGGTTCTTGCGGTTCAATCGTGCAGCATCGATGGACAGGGTGTGATCAGGGGAGACGGGAATGTACAGAGGGTAACCTACCAGCTTGACAGCTTCAGTGTAATTAATATCAGCGGTATGTATGATGTCAGGCTGGAAGCAGGTGACAAGGGCGAAGTTGTGCTGGAAACAGACGAGAACATTCATGAGCTTACCGATATAAGAGTAAAAGAGAACACACTTTATATAAGCAATATGAAGGAGGGAGCCATCAGGCCTACAAAGATGGAAATGATAATTACATACCCGGAACTCAACGGGGTTATAATCGGTGGTGCATGCAAACTGTTCTCGCCTGGTAATATCAATACTGACACCCTTTCAATAGATATTTCAGGAGCAGCAGACATGAATCTTAAGCTTGAGGCAAAAAAGCTTTTCACGTCTGTTTCCGGTGCTGCAAAGATTGAGTATAAAGGAGTGGCAGATGTTCACAGGGCAGAGATGTCGGGAGCCAGCAGCCTCAGGGCAGAAGGTCTGAGGACAATCGAAACCAGCATAGAGATTTCAGGGGCAGGATCTGCACATGTATATGCCTCAGACAAACTGCGTGCAGCTTTGAGCGGGGTGGGCTCGATCAGGTATTACGGGAACCCTGTTGATGTCATTACAGAAAGGAGCGGCATCGGCCGCATCAGGAAGGCAGGTTAAAACAATTAATCAATAATTCTATTTGCAATCTTATGAAAACAAAAAAAGGAGTCATGAAAAAGTCAGGAGTTATAAGCATAATTTTGCTTGTCGCATTTTTACTGCCGGTACCGGTAATTGCAGGTAATGATGCAGTCGTGAGGAAACTGGACTATGAAGGTTTCACCGGCCTGGAAGCTGGCAGTGTGTTTGAAGTTTACCTTACACAGGGCAGGAATTTTTCAGTTGAGGTAGAAGCACCCGAAGAGAACATTGAACACGTGAATATTTACATTGACGGTAAAACTCTTGTAGCCGGGTATGACAGGGTGGAACGCAACCTCAGGGGGCTGAAGCTTTATGTCACTGCACCGGTATTTGAATACATCCATGCCGGCGGGGCTTCAGGTATATGGAGTGTAAACACCCTCACCGCCCCTTCCATGGAGCTGAAGGTAAGCGGAGCCTCAAGCATGGAGGTTGATATTGAAACAGACAAGCTGGTTACCAGCGTAAGTGGTGCCGGTAAAACCCGGTTGTCCGGTATTGTGGATATTCACCAGCTTACTGCAAGCGGGGTGTCAGATGTAAGGGCATATGATCTTGAAACCAGTATTACTACAGTCAACACTTCCGGAACCGCAAGCGCTCGCATTACCGCCCTTGAGGAAATCACAGCGAATGCATCCGGCACTTCCAGTATAAGCGTAAGGGGAAACCCATATATTACTGATTACAACAAGTCAGCAGCCGCAAACATAAGGGAAACAGACAGCAGGACCAGGGTCCAAAGAAGGGTAGAGGAAGAGAAAGAAGGTGACACCCTGGTTGTTAGTGTCGGACGCAGGGAAGTTGTAATAGCAGATGGCAGCCGTCCGGAGATTAGACACAGAACCAGAAGGCCCTGGCAAAACAACTGGAGTGGATTCTATCTGGGTGTTAACGGGTATCTGACTTCCGATGACAAAGTAAGCCTCGGCCCGGAGCAGTCCTTCATGGACCTGGAATACAACAACTCCATCCAGGTCAACCTTAACTTCTGCGAGCAGAACCTGGTGCTTATACGCGGCGGGCAGGGGATGCTGGGCCTTGTAACCGGACTTGGAGTAAGCTGGAACAATTACCGCTTCTCGGAGAATATCAGGCTTGTAAAAGGCGAAGAGGAGCTGGAGTATTTCTATGATGACCAGTTCTCTTTCAGAAAGAATAAATTGACGGTATCACACCTGAACCTGCCCTTGATGATGGAATTTCAGCACAGGCCTTATGGTTCCGGACGCTTTCACATGGCAGCAGGGCTCAATGTCGGGCTCAGGCTCAGAAGCCATACCAAACAGGTTTACAGCGATAACGGAAAGCGGCAGAAGGACAAGGAGTTCACGGATTTTCACCTGGCACCTTTCAGGTATGAGGCAATTGCCAGGATAGGCTGGGGCAGCATAAACCTTATTGCGACATACTCACTTAACCAGATGTTCAAGGATGACAGGGGTCCCGAACTCTACCCCTTCAGCATCGGGGTGAGACTGCTGAACTTCTGATAACGGCATATTACCTGTCCGTGCCCTGCTCCCTAAACTCTTTACATGGGGGCGGGGCTTTTTTTTAAATGTTTATTTTTGCATAAAAAAGATATGTCAGGACACAGTAAATGGTCGACGATTAAGCGCAAGAAGGGAGCCCAGGACGCAAAGAGGTCTAAGATATTCTCCCGCATTATAAAGGAAATCAGCGTTGCCGTAAAGGAAGGGGGAAATGACCCGGACGGCAACCCCCGCCTCAGGCTGGCGATAGCAAACGCCAAGGGTGCCAATATGCCAAAGGATAATATCCAGAGGGCTATATCCAAGGCAGGCGAGAAAAATTCAGCAAGTTTCCAGGAAGTAACATATGAAGCATATGCAAATTACGGTGTGGCAATGTATATAGAATGCCTTACCGACAACATACAGCGTACCGTGGCAAACATCCGGTCATATCTGAACAAGCACGACGGTAAGCTTGAAACCATGGGAGCGCTGAGTTTTCTGTTCGACAGGAAGGGAGTATTCACAATACCAGAGGATAACGTTAGCCAAAAAGCTTACAACGAGGATGATTTTTTAATGGAGGTAATAGATGCCGGGGCAGAGGAGGCAGAAAACGAGGACGGTTTCTATAATATCTACACCGCCATGGAGGACTTCGGGAATATGATGAAAAAACTTGAAGAGATGGTTGTTGAGGCTGAAAATGCAGAGCTGCAGAGAATCCCGAAAACCACCGTTAAGCTTGACCAGGATCAGGCATCAAGAGTGCTTAAACTTATCGATCTTATCGAGGAAGACGAGGATGTCCAGAACGTTTTTCACAACCTGGAGCTGACAGATGAAATAATTGCAGGCATGTAGTCCTAAAATCCAGGCAGGGCATCCAAAAGACTGCGGGTATATTCACTTCCGGGATTTAAGCACAGCTGGTCCGCATCCCCAAACTCTTCCATTTTACCACCTCGCATAACCATAATCCTGTCGGACATATACTTCACCACCCCAAGGTCGTGTGATATGAAAATATAGGTAAGCCCAAGCTCTTTTTTCAGTTCGTTCAAAAGGTTCAGTACCTGTGCCTGCACAGATACATCCAGGGCCGATACCGATTCATCAAAGATGATGAACTCTGGTCCCAGCGCCAGTGCCCTGGCTATACATACCCTCTGCCTCTGGCCTCCAGACAGCTCATGCGGGTAGCGGTAATAGTGCCGCTGTTCCAGTCCCACTTTTTCCAGCAGGTTAATAATATGTTCACTGCGCTCTTTTTTTGAGCGAAGTATCCCGTGGACCCTCATCGGTTCCATTATAGCCCGTCCAACGCTCATACCGGGGGTAAGGGATGCATAAGGATCCTGGAATATTATCTGGAACCTGGGCCGCAGAAGGCGAAGCTCCCTGCCTGAAAGTTTATTGAGGTCCTTCCCCCTGAAGATAACCCTGCCGGATCTTGCATTTATAAGGCGCATTATACTGCGGCCCAGGGTTGTCTTGCCGCAACCCGACTCCCCCACCAGCCCGAGGGTCTCTCCCCTGTATAGGGTAAAGCTGATATTCTCGACAGCCCTGTGATACTCGGTAACCCTTCCAAAAACATCACGCCTTTTTGCAAAATATGTCTGCAATCCCTTCACCTCCAGCACTGCTTCATTACTGTCGTATATCCCGTGCCACGAAGGGGCGTGCTGTTCATGCTTGCCATTACTTCCTCCCACAGTTTCAAAATCCCCCACAACAGCCAGCCGGGAGGGCCTTTTGTCCACAGGGGGGCGGCATGCAAGAAGGGCCCTGGTATATGGTTGGCGGGGATTGTCAAAAACATCACCTGAAGTGCCATCTTCCAGGATAACACCATTCCGCATAACAGAAACCCTGTGAGCAACTTCACGGATCACACCCAGATCATGAGATATGAACAAGACGGCAGACCCATGTTTTTGCTGTAAGGTTTTAATTAGCTCCAGAATACTTCTTTGAACAGTAACATCAAGGGCCGTTGTCGGTTCATCGGCGATCAGTATACCTGGATCGCATGCCATTGCCATGGCGATCATCACCCTCTGCTTCTGCCCCCCGGAGAGCTGGTGGGGCCAGGATTTGCAGACCTCTTCCGGGTACGGCAGCATTACCTCCCTGAACAGTTCAATCGTCCTTTCACGTACAGACCTGGCTGAGAGTGTGGTGTGCTGGAGAAGCACCTCTGAGACCTGCCAGCCACAACGCTTTACAGGGTTAAGGGAAGTCATGGGTTCCTGGAATATCATCCCCATGTGCCTCCCCCGTATCTTTTGCATCTCTCCGGCACTGATCTTTAAAAGATCGGTCACTCCCTTAACGGGGTGTTTGAACAACACCCTGCCCGATCTCACCACGGCACTGCTTCCAGTAAGCAGGCGCATCACAGAAAGGGCGGTAACCGACTTACCTGACCCGGATTCCCCTACAAGCCCCAGGGTCCGTCCGGGATACAGGTCAAAGCTCACACTCTTCACTGCATCAGTATATCCGTCCTCTGCCGTAAATCCTACCGAAAGGTCCCTGACTGAAAGTACGGGTTCACTGTTCATAAGCATTCTGTTAACAAATGACAAATATATGGAATTAATCACCCCTGCAGTTCAAAGGTCTTTCAAATAGGATTATATTTGCATGAGCATATAAAAAAGAGATGATTGTATGAAAATTTATTCAGGACTTATACTGGGTTTGATTTCGATACTGTTTTTATCTTCCTGTGGACCCAGGCAGCAGGGAGAAGAAGAAGCAGCTGCAGGAAGAGCGGTTCCAACCGGCCTGCTTTCGGAGGTGCACCAGGAGTTCTATGAAAACCTCTACAGCCTGTGCGGCAAGTCATTCAGGGGTGAGCAGATCTACCGGAGCCACCATGCTTCCGGCTGGGAAGAGTATGAAATGATAATGCATGTGGATCTGTGTGAACCCGAACGGATACTAATCCCCTTTCATGTCGGCGAGGACAGGTCAAGGACATGGATGTTCCTGGTTGAAGACGGTATGCTGCGGCTGCGGCACGACCATCGTCACCCTGACGGCACCCCTGAAGATGAGACCCTCTACGGAGGATATGCAGATGATACTGGCACGGCTTTTGTTCAGCATTTTCCGGCCGACCCTTACACTGCAGGACTCATTGAAGAAGGCGGCGGAAATGTATGGACCATTGGTTTTGATGAAGCATTAACCAGGTTTACATATCGCCTGGAAAGGGACGGTGAAAAGAGATTAAGGGTCGATTTTGACCTTACGGAACCGCTTTAGGGCCTCAGGGTAAATAACAAACATGGACAACAAAGACCTGAATAGAGTGGAAGACTTCAGTAACAGCAGGCTGTTCTATAAAACATACCTGTGCAGGGATGAGAATGCACCCTGGGTAACCCTTATACATGGAGTGGGGGGCAGTTCGATAATATGGCACAAACAGATAAGGGAGTTTTCAAGGCACTTCAACGTACTGGTAGTGGACCTCAGGGGGCATGGCAGGTCACGCGACCTTTTCACCGCCTATATGGGCCGGAAATACACCTTCGAGGATATAAGCCTGGATGTGCTAAAGGTCCTTGATCATCTGAAAATAGAGCAGAGCCATTTTGTTGGGGTTTCACTTGGTACCATTCTTGTTCGCGTTATAGCCGAGATAGACCCTGACAGGGTACAGTCCATGACCCTGGCCGGGGCCATAACCAGGCTCAGTATCAGAAGCCGTTTCCTGGTCTGGGTTGCAAAGGTGTTCAAACCGGTTATCCCTTTTATGTGGCTATACAGGATGTTCGCACGTATCCTGATGCCAAACCGCAGGCACAGGGAGAGCAGGAGCCTTTTCATAAAGGAGGCCCAAAAGCTTTACAGAAGGGAGATTAACAGATGGTTCAGGCTCCTCAGGGATGTGAACCCCCTGCTTCAATATCATGTTGAACAAAACCCCCATGTTCCAACTTTATATCTTATGGGAGATGAGGACCACCTGTTTCTAAACCCGGTAAAAAACCTGGTAGAGAACAATGATATGGCCTCCCTTGTTACCATAAAGAATTCAGGTCATGTATGCAATGTAGACCAGCCTGCTGATTTTAACAGGCAAGCAATAGATTTTATCAGACGCACACATTGACCCCCGTTATCGCTTAACATGTTACAATGCGTGAAGAACCGACTATAAGGCTGACCCGGCAGTTCACCTTTGAAGCAGCACATGCACTGTCAGATTATGACGGTGCATGCCGGAACATACATGGTCACAGTTACAGTCTTTTTGTAACTGTCAGGGGGAAACCCCTGAACCAGCCCGGCCACCCGCGTAACGGAATGTTAATTGATTTCTCAATGCTTAAGGAAATCGTAACTTCACTTATTACAGATAAATTTGATCATGCATTGCTTGTTGATGCATCAAGTGAAATCGGCAAAGCCTGCATTAAAGATAAAGCCTTCGGCAAGGTAATAGCCCTGCCCTACCAGCCAACCTGCGAGAACATGGTCTCCGACTTTGCTTCAAGCCTGCAGAAGGCCCTCCCCGAAGGGGTTGAACTCTATTCCCTGAAGCTGCATGAAACTGCCAGCTCCTATGCCGAATGGTATGCAGGGGATCAGAATAGAAAGCTGTAACTAAGGCGAAGGCTGAAATTGTCCATGAATCTGCCACGGGAGTAGGGACCATAACGGTACATAAATTCAATTCCGGGGCTGGTTAACCCGGGACCCAGTAAATCAAGGATAGCCACTCCGGACTCAAGGAAACCTTTTTTAAGGGTTTTAAAAGTTGCATTATGGTGCATATGACTGTCGCTGAGATCCCCGATAGCAGCATTTGTTATAAGTACTATCTCAGGAGAAAAACCTCCCTGTCCAAATAACAGCTCCTCAAAACTATGGGTCCAGAAAAGGGCTATATACCTGTCAGAAACGAACTCAGCCGCACCCATGGTGGCAAAAGAACCAGGAACACTGACCCCGTAACGGCTGTAGGCCCCGGGTGCCGTAAACCGTTTCATCCACGGCGCATCACCCGTGAAATAACCTGCCCTGAGTTTCAGCCTCTGCCGCCCCAGCATTCGTACACGGTAAGTATGGTCAGCACTTCCTTCAAGCCTGAGGTATTCATACTCTCCACCAAGGCTGCCGTCAACACCCCTTGAAATGTTGAGCCTGATCACCGGATGGTTCCCACCCAGCCTGAATGTGCGGTATGGTGTGTAAATATACCTTTCGCCATAAGCAAACCTTAAATTTATCCCGGTCTCAAAGAATCTGCTGTTTGAACTGCTTTCCGGACCCGGAGGAACAGACTGTCCGTAATAATAGGAGTCAGGCTGGCTGTAGTCCTCCGCTGAGGCAAAAGCTCTGATTGTAAGGTAGTTCCTGAATGCACGCATCTGAAGCCAAAATGTATGGCTTTCCACCATATCAAGGGTTTCCAGGTAATAGCTCCTCAGGTTGGATGAGGAGAGCAATGTTTCGTTTCCAATGAAGAAAGAACCACCCCTTTCCCTTGTATCATAAAGGTAATCGTATCCCGACCAAAGATCCCTGTAATTGGAGAGCAGCACACTGAGCCCGCCACCATACTTAAGCTCCCGGTCCTTAAACCCATATCCAGCAAGCCCTCTAAAACGAAGTTTACGGCTCAGGTTGTCATTGGTCCTGAATGAGATACCTGGCCTGAAACCCTCCTGGACGTTGTACCTGAAAAAGCTTCCCACATCCATGTCAAATATCCCCCTTCTCCACTTACCTTCAAACAATGCCTCAAGTGTGCCGATCTGCCTTTCGAGATTTATCTCTTCGGCGATACTGTCAATATAGTGGTATGTATTGTACTCCCTGGCGCTCAGGCTGTCAACCCTGAACCCGGCCCAGAAGGCTTCATCCTCCCTGGTAACACCGGGTGAGAACTCAAAGTGGTATGAGGAGAAATCCCTTCTTCTTAACTCCAGGCCGGTTTCTATATCCCTGATATAGGTTCTGCCTGTCCCTGTTATTTTAAATCCATGAAAGTCAGGAATATCAGCGATCTCAAAATCGGTGTTAAGCTGCTTTGGGAACCACTTATCACCGGAGATCAATTCATAGTTTTGCTGTATCCTTACATTTGAACTGCCTTCACTATCAGCAGGCCCGGCAATAACAGACTGCAGGGCCCAGCCCCTGGTATTTATGTATAGCACCCCTTTAAGGCCCTTAAAGTTCCTGCCCAGTGATGGCCTGTAGGATATAACGAACACTGTGTCGCTTGCGGCGGTATAGGTTGTGTCCTCCAGGTTGAAGAAGTAGCGGCGGG
>PWNY01000157.1 GCA_003557805.1 Bacteroidales bacterium
AATGGATATCATCAGACAGGAAAGAGGTTGACAGTTATGTTTCGGACCCGTATTGCGGTTTTGGCTATTCAAATGCATTTTACCGCCATCTCATCAAAGGTATATCTGCAACCAGGAAATCTGAAAAACTGCTCACCTACCGCAAGACCCTGCCTGTGCTCATAATGAGCGGAAAGGACGACCCGGTGGGGCATTTCGGGAAAGATGCTGTAAAACTGCACAAGGAGTATTATAAACAAAACTTTCAGAACCTGTCACTGAAGATATTCCCTGGAAGGCACGAATTACTCCACGAAAACAACAAGGAGGAGATATTCGGTTATTTACTAAACTGGCTCAACGAAAGCCTGGAGATAAAGTAGGGTTCTGTTATGCCCTGAATATAAGCAGCGGTATGTTGCTCTGATATATTAGCTTCCTGGTAAGCCCCGGGTTGAACAGCCGTGCGAGCAATCCCCTTTTCCTGTTCACAATCGAAAGCAGGTCGATATCATATTTCTCAACAAATGCCTCAACCTCTTTGATATTGTCATCTCCTTCAAGCAGGTGGCACTCAACCTCAATACCCCTGTGCACCTTCCTGAAATAATCCCTTAGATTGTCCATCTTTACCTTATCCCAGTTTTTTTCCGAATTTTTCGAAAGGTGCACACAGTAAACCTTTACCTCGAACTCTGACACAATGGAAATCAGCCTGCGTATTGCTATATAGTCGGAATCGTCAAAATGTGTGACATAGGCAATGTTCTTTACCTCCTTTGCGGCATCATATTTAGAGTGCTCAGGTATTGCCAGAACAGGCAGCCTTGTGCGGTCAAGCACACGGTAAACAACACTGCCAATGATATCGCTTTGTTTCTCTCCCTTACCCTTGGTACCCAGGACAATTATCCCCGGTTTGTAATCCCTGGCCATCCTTGCAATCTCATCCTCAATTATACCCTCGCGCAGGGAGTAACCGATTTTGATTCCGTCCATTCCCCTTTCAACTGCCTCGTTCCTGATATCGCTGACAAAGGAAAGCAGTTGCTTCCTGGCATTGCTTTCCATTTCCCTGAGGTTTATATCCATATCGACCTGAATGCTGTATGCATCAGTAATAGGCACCAGGTCAACTATGGGGGCATAATAAACGTGAAGAATCTTGATGTCGGCCCCAAGCTTTTTGGCAAGATTAAGGGCATAATGGCAGGCATTCCTGGAATACTCAGAAAAGTCAACTGGCACAAGGATCCTGCGTATTTCCCTGTATTTACGCCGGTCCGCTTCCTGTTGTTCAGCCCTCCATTCATTCATAGGCCTTAGGGCCTTTTCAATGTCACCGGACTTGATCTTGATCCTCACCCCCTCAGATGCCGCCCCCTGGATAATATTGACATTGCTGAGAAAGCATTCTATTCCGGCAGCCTCCAGCCTGGCTTTAAGTACCTCGGCAGCCGTATAGTGATCAGTGGCCAGTGTAATCAGTTTGTCTTCTTCCATTGCAGGTTCTGTTATTTGGTATAAAGTTCCTGTAAATATATGAAAAGCCGCGTTCAAAAACAATACGGAATTGCAGATCGCCGGACAGGGCTTTCTAAAAATGATACAGGGCAGTAAATAACATCCTGGTATTTGACACCCGGTAGGTATCCTCTACCCTTGCCCTGTTTCCCGGGGTTCCATATGCTGCGGCAGTAAGTTCCAGTTCAGCGCAGAGGGAAACACTGCCCGAACGGAACTGCAGCGAGGGGGATATACGGTAGAGCCAGCCTATATCCTCTCCCCTGCCGTAAAATTTTCCACTTGTATGATCACGGGTTCCCAGGTTTTTCGCGAAGCCGAGGAACAGGCCCCCTTTTACTGAGTTTCCATATGTAAAATTTGTCCACATGGCAAGGTGATCAAGAGGGGTGTACGTGTAGCTGCCTGAACCACCCCCAGTTTCACTCTCAATATAACCGCCAAGCATAAGGTGTTCGCTGAGGTTCTGGCCATAGATCGCCCTTGCCCTTATATCAAGCATCTCTTTTCTGTACCCGCCGAATGCCATGAATGCATAGCTCCCGAATTTTTCAGATGTATATTTGTTTTCCTCTGAAAGCTCGCGTGGCCTAAGGTATTTATAGTCACCTGCCAGACCCGCTGTAATATTACCGGTTTTTACTTTCCATTGCAGGTGCATATTGGGTATGGCGGTCTTCCTCAAATAATCAGATGAGGGGCCTGCCGGTCCGTCACTTACGTTGTCCCGCTGTCCTATCACAGAAAAAACAAGTGTGGAGCTTCCTCCAGGGGTATAACTTAGTGTAGCCTGGGGGCTTCTAATAAATGGCTGGAAGGGAGCACCTGTGTTAAGTGATATCACTGAAGGTGCAACTTCGGGGGCGAAAATCGGGTGCCACCACTGCCCCAGCAGCAGGCCCCATTTCTCCCAGTTAAGTTCAACAAAGGCGTGCCTTAAACGGAAACCGTTTATATCTGCATTGCTAACACCTGAAAAATCTGCTTCAATCATGCCGCTCACGGCCGCACCGAAAGCATCCGGCCCCTTTATCAAAGCCGCAACCCTCGATGTAATAGCTGAAAAATTAAAAACAGGGTCCGCATTAAGATCCCTGCCCAGGGGATCCTCTTCCATTTTTGCCGGATAGAGCAAAAACAGATCCTCCCTTGAGGCTACAACACTGCGGCTGTCTAGCCAGTAATCAGATTTAACGAAGCCGGTCAGGGATACAGAGAACCGTTCACTGTTTTCACCACCTTCTGCAGCAGAAGGTTCAATAAAAAAGGGGCAGAAAAATATTACCCCAAAAAGCAGGACTTTTTTCATCAGTGTATAAGAGTTAATGTTACACATAGGGTTAATTCCGGACTTTTGTGATGCTGCACCTGCCGTATCAATAAATTACCGGGATGGTTATTTTTCTACCGGCATTCCTGCACCCCGTTTTTTCCCCAGCATAAAGCCTGCAAGCGGCATAAACAAAAGCGATGCGAGCATACCTATGGTCCCGGCCTGAGGTGAGGGCACACCGGCGGCATAAATAAAAAGGCAGAGCATCAGCCCCCCGCATCCCGATGCAATGGCTGCAGCCTTTCCTGCCGACTTGCTGTATAACCCCCAGATAAATGGGCCCAGGAAGAATGATCCCAGCGCTCCCCAGGAAATACCAAGTATTGCAACAATGCTGTCAAGGTTCAGGTAGGCAAGGACAACAGAGAGAAAGATGAAAAGTGCGCTCATCAGCCTCATCATCCTGGTAAGTCCGCGGTCACTGAGTTTCTTGTTTATAAAAACCTGGTAGAAATCCTTGACAAAGGTCGAGCCCGATACAAGGACAAGAGAGGCCAGCGTTGACATGGAGGCCGACAGAATAAGCAGCAGGATTATTACGCTGAGAGATACGGGAACTATGTTTGTTAGCAGTTCTGGCATTAGTATGTCATATATGGGTCTTCCTGACAGGTCAAATGCATTGGGAGCGGTTTCCGGGTTAAGGAACACCCTTGATGTCGCCCCGATAAAATACGCCACCCCGCCTATCAGCACAGCAAATGCCGTTGAAGCGAACATTCCGCGTTTTACCGTGGCCTTGTCCCTGATTGCAAAGAACTTCTGAATCAGCTGTGGCATTGCAAATGGAGCCAGGCTTGTAAGCAGCACTATTGACAGAAGGGGCCACCACCCGGGAGGACCCACAAAGGCAGTTAGCCCGGGATCAATCTCATTAAGCGACAGGCTGATAGCAGAAAGCCCTCCACCCTCATGTAATGTGCTGAAATACAACACAATGACACTAACAGCCATTATTATACCGAATATCATATCTATCAGTGCCATTGACCTGTATCCGCCAAGAACCATGTAGGATGCCGTAAAAAACCCCATAAAGGCAAGTGCATGCCAGTACTCAATGTTGAAATTGGATGTAAACAGATATGATAGCCCCATAAAAACAGCTGCCGTGTAGGGTATCATAAAAATGAAGATAACCAGGCTCGCCAGCAGTTTAAGCTCTGGTGAATTATAACGTTTCTGGAGGAAACCCGGCAATGTGTCGGCCTTGTATTTAAGTGCAACATCCTTGATCCTGGTACCTACCAGCCTCCACACCAGAAAGACCCCCAGGCCGGCATTGACAAATGCCACCCAAAGGCCTGAATAGCCAAAGTTCCAGCCAATATTCCCCGCAAAGCCAATAAAGAGAACTGCACTGAAGTAAGCAGTTCCGTATGAGAATGCCGTCATCCAGGGTCCCACGTTTCCCCCTCCAAGGTAAAAATCCCTGAATGTCCTGGTGCGTCTCAGCCCAATCAGCCCGATGGTAATTATCATCAGTGCATAGAGGGTGAGTACGGTTATCCTGACAATTGTTTCGGCCGTCATTGTCCGGATATTTAATTGATCTGTTTCACGATATTTATCCTTGCATCTACTGCAACCACACTGTCAGCGCTTCCCAAAAGCGGGTTCAGGTCCATCTCGTATATTTCGGGAGCCGCGGAAGCAAGTGCTGACAACCTGACAAGGATATCAGCGAATGCATCCACGTCCACTCCTTCCTGTCCGCGCACACCCTCCAGTACTGACCTGCTTTTCAGGCTGTCTATCATCTCAAGCGCCTCCTCGTTCATTACGGGACAGAGGGCGGTAGCCACATCCCTGAGTACTTCAATGAAAATACCTCCCATACCGCACATAAGCATATGGCCGAACTTGTCTTCTCTTTTAATTCCTGCAAACAACTCCGTACCCGAGAGCATTGGCTGCATCAGTACCGCCCTGGTACCCTCTATCTTCATCATCCTCTCAAACTCGGCCAGCAGTTTTTCATCACTGTCCACATTCAGTACCACCCCGCCAACGTCCGATTTATGAACCGGGCCGACAACCTTCATGGCTATGGGATATCCCATGCGCCTTGCAGCCTTCAGTGCATCCTCGCCTGTGTTTTTTACAGCCTCTGTCACCCTGGGGATGCCCGCGGCATCAAGAAGTGACTGAACTTTTGATGGATCAAGGTATCCGTCACCCGCCTCATCAATGACCTTTCTTATACCCTGCCTGTCAATCTTCGGGGGTGTATCGTCATGCCTGGAGGGAGGCGCAGTATTACAAACCCTCGAGAGTGCCTTGCCAAGCATTACCTCATCCGGGAAGTTTACATGGCCCCTGGAGATAAAAGCCTGCACCTCGTCCCTGGCAGTCAGTATACTGGGCAATACAGGGAAAACAGGCTTTTTGCAGGTACGCATCTTCTGGTCCAGCACCTCGTAAACATCATATACCGGAAACAGCCCGGGAGTGCCAAAGATGACAACCATCCCATCTATATTGTCAAAATACCTGTCAGTGTAGTCAAGAATAAGGCCAAGCTGTGCCGCGGTTCCGGTAGCAAGGAAGTCTACCGGGTTGGCAACAGAGGATCCCGGAAATAGCTTATCCAGTAGTTCCCCTGCCGCAGGGGAATCAATGGGCGGCACTTCCAACCCGCCTTCTGAAAGGGCATCGGTGAGCATTACCGCCGGCCCGCCGGCGTGTGTTATCACTGCCAGCCTTTTCCCCTCAAGGGGTGGGTATGTGAATACCGAGGCAACAGATATAAGATCCTCCCTCCCGTAACAACGTACTATTCCTGCCTTGCGAAAAAGAGCGTCAACAGCAGAGTCTGGACTGGCAAGGGCACCTGTGTGGGAGGAGGCAGCCCTGCTTCCCGCCTCCGAACTCCCGGCCTTTACGGCAGCTATCCTGCATCCCTTGCGTATCAGTGATGAGGCATGTACAAGCAGCATTTCCGGCCTGGAAATATCCTCAACATACAACAGCTTTATCCTGGAGCTGGTCTGCGGGTCAAACGTTTCGTCCCAGTACTTAACAACCTCTTCGACACCTGTCTGTGCACTGTTACCAACTGAGAACACGTTCGCGAACTTAAGCCCCTTGGGAATGCCTGCTTCCATTATAAAACATGCCGTGGCACCCGAACCCGACACAAAATCACACCCGCCGTTGTCAAGTTCAGGTATCGGATAGGTAAAGACGCTGTGGTGTGCTGGGGTCAGAACTCCTATACAGTTGGGACCGATAAGTGATGCTCCAGCCTTGTCAACAATCTCAACCAGCCTCTTCTCAAGCAGTGCACCCTCATCGCTCTCTTCACTGAAACCGGCTGACAGCACAATAAAGGCTTTTGTTTTCTTTTGTTTTGCCAGCACTTCAACAGTGTCAGGAACAAATCTTGCGGCAATGGCTATTATGGCCAGGTCAACCTGTGGCAGGTCTGCAATGTCACTGTAGCTTTTCAGCCCCTGCACACTGCTCTCCTTAAGGTTTGAAACATAGACATCACCTGCAAACCTTCCGTCCAGTATATTCTTAAGGACTTTGCCACCGGGTTTAGCCGTATCGTTTGATCCGCCTACCACCACAATGCTCCCTGGGTTCAGCAGCTCTTTATTGATCATAATGTTATATTTTATACGGGTTTTATAATGAATGTTCGAAAATAGGCAATATAATGGATATATGCTCCGGCCACCAGTAAAAAATGCTAATTTAGCCACACAAACAAAAGCAGTGGGCGGCAAATCCCTCAAATAACTTCATATGACAAAAAACAGGCATATGACCAAAAAGGAGAGGTTCCGGTTCGTGCTGGATTATTTTGCAGAAAACAATCCCGGTGCAGAAACTGAACTCCGTTACAAAGACCCTTACCAGTTGCTCGTTGCGGTTATCCTTTCAGCTCAGTGCACTGACAAACGCGTTAACCAGATAACCCCGGCCTTTTTCACCCGTTTCCCGGGGCCAGGAACCCTTTCTGAAGCATCACAGGAAGAGGTTTACAGTTATATAAAAAGCTGCTCATACCCCAACAGTAAGAGCCGGCACCTGGTGGGTATGGCCCGGGGCCTGATGAAGGAGTTTGGCGGCAAGGTACCGGAGGAGGTAAACGAGCTGGTCAGATTGCCGGGTGTGGGCCGCAAAACCGCAAATGTCATAGCCTCGGTCATATACGGCAAGGCCGCCCTGGCGGTAGACACCCATGTATTCAGGGTGGCTGCAAGGATCGGGCTAACGACGGCTGCAAAAAACCCTGCAGAGGCAGAGAAGCAGCTTATACGGCATATTCCCGAACACCAGATACCAGTTGCCCACCACTGGCTTATCCTTCACGGCAGGTATATATGCCAGGCCAGGAAGCCAAAATGTGAACAATGCCCGCTAAAAAGCGCCTGTAAGTATTACAGCAGGTTGTCGCGTAAGGCATCCGGGGGCAGTAACGGAAAGTAAAAGGCGCCAGCAAGTGATATGAACATTGGGAATACCATTTTTGTTAAAATCTATGATAAATTAAAGACAGAAGGCAAACCGAACAGCAATTCAAAACATAAATTTTAAACACCAGCAAATCATGACAAAACTAAAAGAAGGCGATAATGCTCCCGGGTTCCAGGGAAAAGATCAAAACGGCAATACAGTGTCTTTGGACGACTTCAGGGGAAGTAAACTGGTATTGTACTTCTATCCAAAGGACAGCACTCCTGGTTGCACATCCCAGGCCTGCAACCTTAGAGACAATTACGATCTTCTCCTGGAAAAAGGCTACAAGGTTCTTGGAGTAAGTGCAGACACCGATAAATCTCACCAAAAGTTCATAGAGAAGAACAATCTTCCCTTCCCGCTTATCGCCGATACCGAAAAGGAGATCATAAAGGCTTATGGCGTATGGGGGCCCAAGAAATTCATGGGAAAGGAGTTCATGGGTATAAACCGTACAACCTTCGTTATAGACGAGAAAGGGACGATCATTGAGATAATCGGGAAAGTGAAGACAAAGGAACACACCAGTCAAATCATCCCGGAATAAACAGGCAGGCCCTGCAACCATAAGAAGATATCCACGCCAATAAAGAACAACACCGGCACTCAGGCAATATATAACCTGATGTGCCGGTTTTTCTTTCCTAAAGCATTATATTTGCCCATTAACATATTAATTTAAAAATATAAACAATTTAAAAGTATGAGTAAGGAACTAACAAGCCTGGAGCCGGCAGCAGTATGGAAATACTTCGGTGAGATCTGTAAAATCCCCCATCCTTCAAAGAAGGAGCAGGCGATTATAGACTATGTAAAGGGAGTTGGTGAAAAACTCGGTCTTGACACTCAAGTTGACCATGCGGGCAATGTAGTTATCAAAAAGCCTGCAAGCCCGGGAATGGAGAACCGGAAAACCGTGGTGCTTCAGGGGCATCTTGACATGGTGCCGCAGAAGAACAAAGACACGGCTCATGATTTTGAGAAAGACCCTATAAGGCCATATATCGACGGTGACTGGGTAAAAGCAGATGGTACTACACTTGGGGCAGACAACGGTATTGGAGTTGCAGCAGCACTTGCCGTACTCGAGTCAGAAGAATTAAACCACGGCCCCCTTGAGTGCTTGTTTACAATTGATGAAGAGACCGGAATGACAGGAGCTTTCGAACTAAAACCTGGTTTTATAAGCGGGGAGATCCTCATAAACCTTGACTCCGAAGATGAAGGGGAACTCTACATTGGTTGCGCCGGGGGTATCGATACCAATGCCTACTTCAGCTACAAGACTGAAGACTCACCAAGGGATCATACGGCCTTCAACATTGAGGTAAAGGGCCTTAAAGGAGGGCATTCAGGTCTTGATATTCACCTGGGACGTGGTAATGCCATAAAGCTTCTTAACCGACTGCTTTGGGAGGCCGGCAGGGAGCATGGTCTCAGGCTCTCTGCGGTTGACGGTGGCAGCCTGCGCAACGCAATACCCAGGGAGGCATCAGCCACGATAATGGTTCCGGACAGCAATATAGAGCCTTTTAAAAAACTTGCAGAAAGGATGCTAAAGGATTGGAAGAATGAACTCAGCGGCACGGATCCGGATATTAAGCTTACCGTTGAACAAACAGATACGCCCGGCACCGTAATGGACCGGTCAGGCACCATCAGCCTGCTCAACGCTGTATATGCCTGCCCAAACGGGGTGATCAGAATGATGAGCGATATGCCAGGAGTTGTTGAGACAAGTACCAACCTTGCCGTGCTTAAGTCCGCCAACGGTACAACGGAACTGGCAAGCCTGCAAAGGAGCTCGGTTGATTCAGCAAAGCATGACCTGTGCAATATGATGAAGGCAGTTTTTGAACCTGCCGGAGCGAAGGTTGAGCTTACAGGTGAATACCCGGGCTGGAAACCGGAACTAGACTCTCCCATCCTGAAAACGATGCGTAAGGTATACGAAAATCTCCACGGCAGAACGCCCGAACAGAAAGTGATACATGCCGGACTTGAGTGCGGGCTGCTGGGCGGTACATATCCCGGTCTGGATATGATATCTTTCGGGCCGACCATACGTAACCCCCATTCACCGGATGAAATGGTCAGCATACCCACGGTGAAGCTATTTTTTGACTTCCTTACAGAAACCCTCAAGGAAGTACCCGAAAAAGAGTAATAACAAGGCAGGCGCAGTGGCTGAAAGCTTGCATTAGTCGCTAATTTTTCATACATTGCGTAATCATCACACAAAAACCCAAAAACAATGAATGAAGAAAGAAATCAGGGAAAAGGAAAATTGCAGACCTGGCTGATAGTATTGGCAGTGGTCTTGCTTTTGTCAATTATCGGTAACATCATCTACATGATCCGTTCGGGTCGCATGTCCGATGAAAATGAACGGCTCACTACTGAAGTTCAGACCCTGCAGAACGAGAACCTGGTTCTATCTGAAACCATAGAGGTTAAGGACGGGGTAATAGAGGAACACCAGGAAGCTCTCGAAGCGCTCACCGAAGAGCATGAGAACATGATCCAGGAAAAGGATGCCCAGATATACCGGCTCAACAGAAGGGTTTCAGCCAGTGCTGACGACCTCGAAAAACAGAAGGAGCTTAATGGTGAACTAAATGCACGCATTGAGGAGCTTGAGAGCATGCATCAGGACGTTGTAGCAGAACTTAACGACCTGAAAGAGGAAAAGGATGCATTGTCAAACGCTTATGACGAGCTAACTGCAAGGGCAGCCCAGGCTGAGGAAATGAAGGCATACAACATTTTCGTGCTTACCAAATGGGACCGTTTCATCTGCGCTGACCGCTACAATGTTTCCAGGGCGCGCCGTGTGGATCATACATTTATCAGCTTTGAACTTGACGGTACCATCTTTACACCGGAGGGCAGCAAAACGGTTCATGTCCTGCTGTACAATCCTGAAGGGGATATTATGTACCCCTCATCAGGTACATTTACCATGACCGGGACAGGAGATGAAAGCCAGTATACCCTCTCAAGACAGATAGAGTACGCGCATCAGCCCGTACATCTTGAATTTGGCCTGGAGCACCCGGAACGTTTGCCTGCAGGCAGCTATACCCTTGAGGTTTACGTTGACGGCTCCATGACCAGGGCTAAAGAGTTCGCCCTGGAATAAAGAGACAAAACTTTATCTGCCATGCTTGCAAACAAAAAATCTTTTCATATCTTTGCAGTCCTTTAAAAAAACAGACAGTATTTAATTAAGGGATTAAGTCACGGGTAAAAAATCAGAATAATGAAAAGAACTTATCAACCTTCAGTAAGGAGAAGAAAGAACAAGCATGGTTTCAGGAAGCGCAGCGCAACCAAGAGCGGACAGCAGGTCCTTGCTGCACGCAGGGCCAAGGGAAGGAAAAGACTGTCTGTTTCTTCCGAAAAGACTCACAAGTAGGTATTGGTTAATAAATAGCTTTTGCCTGAGAAAGCGGCCGGCCCTTTGTAAAACGGGCCGGCTTTTTTTATTTTTACCGGATCGGCAGAAAATAAAACAAAAAAAGATGGAAAATCTAAACTACCCTTTCACAAGAATGGCAAAAAGCATCTGTTTTTCATTGCCAGCCGCGGTTTTGCTGGCATGCCTGCTTTTTTCCTGTTCAACCGGCAATGGTCCTGATACCAGGGAACAGGCATTAGTTGAAGGTAAAAAGCATCTTATCCTTATGCACCCAACTGTGCAGAACCTTGAAAGGATAATCTTCCTCAAAGAGTCCGGGATATTCACCCTTCCCGATGACTATCACATAAGCGGTATCTATCACGAAGACGCCACATATGATTACACTGCCTCCGGGATTTTTCTGGAAAAAGGTGAAGTTGAAGGCATAACACTTTTCGGTGTCGACACCAAGATAAGTGAGGGTGAGATATTCACGCAAAACAGCCTTACTGGATTTTTCAATGAAGCCTTCACCAAATCCGACGGTATCCTCTTCATGGGGGGACCGGACATACCTCCATCTGCCTACGGGGAGGAGTTCAATCTTCTTACGGTGGTAACCGACCCATACAGGCATTACTTTGAACTCTCCTTCCTTTACCACCTTATCGGCCGGCAGAATGACCGCCAGCCCCTTTTAGAAACAAGGGAGGATTACCTTATACTCGGCATCTGCCTGGGCATGCAAAGCATGAATGTGGCAGCGGGAGGCAAACTTATTCAGGATATCCCAACAGAGGTCTACCAGGTATATACAGTTGAGGAGGTACTGGCACTGGATCCTGAAAAGCAGCACCGAAATTACAACTCATATTACAGGCTTGACCCCAGGGTTTCAACAGCAAGTTTTCACAGCATCAGAATAGCTGATAACAGCCATTTGGGGGCAATCGCAGGCAATGGGTCAATTACACCCCATGTTCTGAGCTCCCACCACCAGGCAGTCGTGCTACCAGATGAGGGTTTCAGGGCAACCGCCTGGTCGGCTGATGGTAAGATCATTGAATCCATTGAGCATGAAATGTACCCCAATGTAATTGGGGTTCAGTTCCATCCTGAAGTGGATTTTCTTTATGATCCGGAGCACAACTTTCTTATGGAGGCAGGTGGCAGTGCTGCAGGATCATATGCAGAACTATACCCAGGAGAGCTGGGTGAAGACTTCCACAACCACTTCTGGTATTATATTTCATCCCTTTTACCTCAGAGGTAAGGGAACTATTTACGGGTCTTTCCTGATGTTTTGAAAAGATAGGATTTCTGCCTCTTCTTCTGGTCATCACCCCGGGCAGAAAACACCCTCCTTCCGGTGTAAGGGTCTATCCCGGTATAATACATTGTTGTGGAAAGCGTCATCGGTGTTGGTGTAAACTCCTGGACCTTATCGGGTATAAGGCCGAGGTTTACGGCCTTTTTACCAAGGTTCTGCATATCTTTTTCGGTGCATGCCGGGTGCCCCGAAATAAAGTAGGGCACAACCTGCCAGGGCAGGCCATGCTGCTTGCAGTAAGCCCTGAACTTTTCAAGGAAAAGCTCAAAAGATTTGAATGAAGGTTTACGCATGGCCCTTAAAACATTTGCCTCGGTGTGTTCGGGGGCAAGCTTCAGACGCCCAGATACATGATTCCTGAGTAGAACATTCGTATACTCGTCCAGGCCATATGCTTTATTCTCTTTTTCGGTTCTTCCGGTGAGCATATCATGCCTGATTCCACTGCCGATCGTTATCTTTTTTACGCCCCTTACCTGCAGGGCTTTTTTATAGACCGATAGAAGCGGATTGTGATCAAAATCAAGGTTTGTGCACAAAGAGGGGTAGAGACATGATGGTCTTCTGCACTTCCTGCAAATCTCCTTGTCCGTCCCTCCCATTTTATACATATTGGCAGTAGGTCCTCCCAGATCGGTAATATGCCCCCTGAATCCCGGCATGGCAACAATCTTTTCAACCTCTTTCAATACAGAGCTTTCTGACCGGCTTACCACGAACCTCCCCTGGTGTGCAGATATTGCACAGAAGCTGCAACCGCCAAAACAGCCCCTGTGAATGTTTACCGAGTAACGAATCATCTCCCATGCAGGAACGGGGGGTTTTTTATTGTATTTCGGGTGGGGCAGCCTTGTATATGGCAGGTCATATGGCAGGTCTGCGGTTTTTGTATCAGCTAAAGGGTATGGCGGGTTAACCACTACTTTCATGTTTTTATGGCGCTGTACCAGCCTGTCGGGCTTCCATGCGTTGGAAGCCTGCTCGGTAATACGGAAAGCTTCCGCAAACTTCCTTTTATCTGAAACACACTCTTCATGTGCAGGCAGTTCCTGTTCACCATATCCTTTTATCGGTGGGAGTGAGACTGCAGCATCTGTAATGAATGCAGTCTGCAGAATATTGTGGAGTGAATTAAACGGCACCCCCCTGGACAAAAGCTCTATGATCCTGGCAAATGCCTGTTCGGCCATACCGTAGATCAGCATGTCGGCGCCGCTTTCGGCCAAAATGGATGGCCGGAGCCTGTCCTGCCAGTAATCGTAGTGCGTGAACCTGCGCATTGATGCCTCTACGCCGCCCAGTATCACTGGGGTTTCCGGATAAAGCTCTTTAAGAATGCGGGTATAGATTATTGAGGGGAGATCGGGCCGGTAACCGTGCCGCCCCCCTGGGGTATAGGCGTCATCCCTCCTGAGTCTCCGCCTTGCAGTATAGTGGTTTACCATTGAGTCCATGGCACCTGCGGTAACCCCGAAAAAATATGCCGGCCGGCCCAGCTTTTTGAAGTCCCTGAGATCATCCCTCCAGTTTGGCTGGGGCAAAATAGCCACCCTCATCCCGAGATATTCGCCTAACCTGCCTATAACCGCGGCCCCAAATGCCGGATGGTCAATATATGCATCACCCGTAACTATTATTATATCGGGCCTGTCCCACCCGAGCAATTTTATCTCCTCGGCATTAACCGGTAGGAACCTGCTGTTTTCTTTCACCCTGTAAACACCTCAGTTTAATTACCATGAAAAACAGATGCGGCAACTGCCACAAACCATTTACAAAAATACGCTTTCTGTGTTATCAGTATCAAACGCCATATTTTTAGTACTTTTGTCCCACATCAACAAGGCGATGCTTTATGCTTAGGATAATAGCCACCTTCATACTTATTTACCTGGTGTTCAGGTTTATGACAATGGTAGTCTTTCCCTGGATAGCCCGTTGGTATTTGAAGCGTTACAAAAAACGGTTCTACCAGGACAATCCGGGGGCGGCAGATGCAGCAAGGAAGCACAGCCGGGAACAGAAGGTGGCAAGGGAGGCTGACACGGACCAGATTGGAGAGTATGTTGATTACGAAGAAATTACAGACGACACCACAAGCGGTAACAAAAAGTAACTATTTTTCCCATGCAAGACTTTAAAAATGCACTGAAACACTTCAGGCCGGGCTCAATGCAACCCTACCTGGCAGCTGTCCTGCTATTTATGATATTGTCAGTGGCTTACGTGAGCCCGGTTCTTGAAGGGCATCGCCTGGTGCAAACCGATATAGCCAACTGGATGGGTATGGCCAGGGAGATAATGGATTTCAGGGAAGACACCGGGGAGGAGGCACTCTGGACAAACAGTATGTTTGGCGGTATGCCGGCTTTCCAGATCTCGGTTATATGGGCAAATAATATCGCAGGTTTCTTTCATGATATAATGACCCTGTGGCTACCCAGACCGGCCGATATGATATTTCTTTACTTTGCGGGGTTTTTCATCTTCCTGCTCTTGCTTAAGGTGAATCCCTGGATCGCACTGGCAGGGGCCGTAGGATTCGCATTTTCCTCATATCACTTCATTATAATCGAGGCCGGGCACAACTCAAAAGCGGTTGCCATTGGATATATGGCACCGGTTATGGGAGCGATAATATATACATTTAAGGGCAATTTGTATAAAGGGGGCTTGCTGTTCGCAATATTCATGGGGCTGCAGCTATATGCCAACCATTACCAGATAACCTATTATCTGGGCATTATAGCTGCAATATATGGCATATTCATACTTATTGAGTATTTAAAGGAGAAGAGGTTGAACTCCTTTATAAAAAGGCTTGCAGTACTTGTTGCGGCTCTGGTTGTAGCCATCGGAATAAACATAGGTAACTTCTGGGGCACTTACTCCTACACATCGGAAACAATGAGGGGTGGCAGCGAGATTACACTCAGGGATGAGGTTCATGATAGCGGCCTTGACAAGGAGTATATCACAGCCTGGAGCTACGGCGTAGGAGAAACACTGACATTCCTGATCCCCAATGCCAAGGGAGGAACAACCATGGCACTTGGCAACAATGAAAGGGCGCTGGAAGAGGTTGAGCCTGCCTACAGGGGTATAATTGCCCAGGAGAACCATTACTGGGGCAATCAGCCGTTTACAAGCGGCCCGGTTTATATCGGAGCGGTGGTGCTGTTCTTCTTTTTCCTGGGAATCTTTCACATCAGGGGCCCTATAAAGAACAGTTTTTTGGTTGCAGTAGCGGTTTCAGTGCTGCTGTCATGGGGAAAGAATTTTATGCCCCTCACTGAATTCTTCATTGATTACTTCCCTGGTTACGACAAGTTCAGGGCCGTTTCGATGACCCTTGTAATAGCAGAGCTTTGCATACCTGCTATCGCATTCCTCGGGCTTTACCGCCTGTACGAAAAACCCGGGATAATCTCTTTAAAGGACTCCTCCTTCCTCACTGCCATGGGGCTTACAGCAGGCCTTTCCCTTTTACTGTATCTTTTCCCAAGGCTTTTCCTCTCATTTACCAGTGAAATGGAGGCCCAGGGATATGCCGATATGGCTGCCCGCGAACCCGGGATGGCAGCACAGATTAACGAGTTCCTGTACAACCTGGAGAAAGCCAGGATACATATATTCAGGGCCGATGCGATAAGGAGCTTTTTATTTGCTTCTGCCGCAGGCATTGTTACCATCCTGTTTGCCATGAAGAAAATAGGAAGGCCTGTATTTGTTATCTTAATCGTATTGCTTCTTATCACTGATATGTGGCCCGTAAACCGCAGGTACCTGAACAATGAGAACTTTGCGCCACGCCGCAGGGTAGAACGTCCATTCCAGATGCGGGAGGCTGACCAGCAAATCCTTCAGGATAATGACCAGTTCAGGGTGCTTGACATTAGCGAAAACACCTTTAACAGCTCCAGGACTTCATATTACCACCATTCAATAGGTGGGTATCACGGTGCAAAACTTCAGAGATACCAGGACCTTATCGACTTTCATATTATGGATGAGATAAGGAGTATTGCTGGCGTTGTCAGCGGCAGGGAGCAGGAAAGGAGCCTTTCAGAGGTGCTTGCCGAAAACACTGTTATCAACATGCTTAACACCAGGTATATAATTGAAAGGCCTGATTCAAGGCCCCTGAATAACCCTTATGCAAAGGGAAATGCATGGTTTGTAAATGACATAGAATTTGTACCTAATGCGGACGAGGAACTCCTCGGCCTGGAAGGCCTGGATATTAATTCAACAGCACTTGTCGATGAAAGGTTCGCACACTATATTGAAGGATCCGGTTTTGGTGATGATGTTGATGCCAGCATTGAACTTTCTTATTACCAGCCAAACAGGCTTGTCTATTCTTACAGTTCATCCAGCCCGCAGATAACTATCTTTTCCGAGGTTTACTACCCTAAAGGATGGGAGGTTTATATAAATGGTGAAAAGACCAGCCACTTCAGGGCAAATTACATATTAAGGGGAATGGTGCTGCCGGCGGGCGATCTTGAGATCGAGTTCCGCTTCAGGCCCAGGCCATATTATACCGGTCAGTATATTGCACTTGTATTTTCATCCCTGCTGGTGGCAGGCATCCTTGCCTATGCCTTTATACAGTTCCGGAAGATCGTCAAAAACAGGCAGCACAGGCAGGATGAAGCAGCAGGTGATTAAGCCTGTAATAGAATACCAGGACCAGGTAAATGAAAAAAGTACTTATCATAACCTACTACTGGCCCCCCGGGGCCGGTGCCGGAGTGCTGCGATGGCTGAAGTTCACCAGATACCTGGAAGCCCGGGGGTGGAACAGCATCGTTTATACCCCCGAAAACCCGGAGGCACAGGGTACCGACCACAGCCTTGAAAAGGATATACTCCCCGGTGTAAAGGTTATAAAACGCCCCATAACCGAACCTTACCGCATCTATAAGATAATTACGGGCCGAAGCCAGGACGAAAGGATACAGTCTGGATTTCTCAGTGAAAAAAAGCGGGACAGTATCACGGAAAAGCTCTCGGTGTGGATAAGGGGTAATTTTTTCATTCCTGATGCACGCCGCCTATGGGTTAGGCCCTCTGTAAACTACCTCAGCCGGTGGCTCAGGAGCAACCCTGTGGATGCGGTAGTGTCAACCGGGCCCCCGCACAGCATGCACCTTATTGGGATGCAGCTGAAGCAGCGGCTGGGTTTACCATGGCTTGCAGACTTCCGCGACCCCTGGACCCAGATAGACTTCTACGACAAGCTCATGCTCTGCAAATGGGCTGACCGGAAAAATCAACGGCTTGAGAAAAGGGTCCTGGCAAAAGCTGACAAGGTAATCACGGTAAGTGAAGATTGTGCACGTGGGCTTGAAATGATCAGCGGTCGCAAGGTGGATGTGGTCAGTAACGGTTTTGACCCGAAGGATTTCAAAAACCTGCCCGGAACAGATCATGGCAGTTTCAGTATAATACACCTTGGGTCGGCCAATGCAGACCGCAACCCGGTTACCTTATTCAGGGCTTTAAGGGAACTGATTGAGGAGAGCGGGGTTTTCAGGCAGAAGCTTCGCATTATCTTTACCGGCAAAACAGATTTTTCAATAAAGGAAAGTATACTTGAGCACGGGCTTTCTGAATACACAAGTTTCGAGCCCCCCTTACCTTACAGGGAGGCACTTGCCAAGGCAGCCAGGGCCTCCGTACTGCTGCTTCCACTTAACAACACGAAAAATGTAAGTGGCATAACTACCGGAAAACTCTTCGACTACCTGGCGCTGAAAAGACCGGTATTGTGCATAGGGCCTCCCGGAGGCAATGCAGCCGACATCATAAGAAGGACAAATAGCGGGTATACTGTGGATTTTGGTGATCATAAGGCGTGCAGGAAGATACTGCTTGAGTTTTTTGAAAAATTCAGAAAAAGGGAGTCCTGGCCGGTAAAGGAAGAGATGATCAGAGAATATGACAGGCGGGCACTTACTGACAGGGTTGCAGGGCTGCTTGACTGTATTTCCAAAAAAACTTAAAAATCAAATACTAATACCCTCCTTAGTGATTAAAAGGGGAAGAATACCGGTATGAAAATGGTGGCCAGGACCCAGAAAATTAAATTAAGTGGTGTTCCAACCCTCATAAAGTCCATGTAATTGTAGGTCCCCACACCGTAAATCATTGTATTGGTCTGATAACCCACAGGTGTCATAAAACTTGAAGAGGCTGCGAATGTTATTGCCATAAGAAAGGGCCTGGCATCAACGCCCATTTCTACCGATGCAGCTATTGCTATAGGGGCAAGAAGCACCGCGCTGGCATTATTGCTCATTGTTTCAGTAAGCAGAGAGGTTATCAAATACAGGCCTGAAAGTATTGCCACCGGACCAAGTGACCCCACAAGCATTATCATTGACTGGCTGATAAGAGCAGCAGTACCGGTAACATCAAGTGCAACTCCAAGGCTGAGGGCACCAGCGAGCAGGAAGATAACCTTCCAGTCAATTGCATTATAAGCCTCTTCCATTGTAATACAACGGGTAAGCACCAGGAACATGGATCCCGTAATGGCAGCCATCATGATGGGCATGATTTCAAGAGAGGCCAGAACCACCACTCCAGCAAGGGTAAGAACCACCGTCAACATCTTGTCTTTCCGGTAATCGGGGATATCCACCTCATTGACTATCAAAAAGGTGTTTCGTCCATGAAGTTCCAACTGCTGAAGGTTGGCCAGGTGATCCCTGTCAACCTCTATTAGCAGTGTATCTCCTGCTCTTAGCTCCGTATTTGCAACCTTGTCACGCATGAGTTCCCCCCTGTGCCGTATAGCCATAACAGTTGCGCCATATTTTTGGC
>PWNY01000329.1 GCA_003557805.1 Bacteroidales bacterium
CCTACGGTACCACGAACCTTACCATTAACATATACACACCGTCAGGAGAGATAAGAACAATTGATCGCAGGGTACAGATACCATTCACCTTCCTCCCACCTGGTGAAGTAGCATACAATATACAGGGAGGCCAGACAGAGACCTTCCTGGGGGGAGCCGAAGACAACAGGCTCATCTTACACGGAGATGTTGCTGTAGGAGTAAGCAACTGGCTTACCGCCAAGGTTGGGAGCGAATACCTGGAAGACCACAATGACGACAACCCCCTGTTTTACGGCAGCCTTTCTGCAAGGGTGCTGTCACAGTACCTTCTGAACGTTGACATTGCCCCGGATGCATTTTACCGTGGTATAGCAAGTGTTATGTACCCAAGCGGCAGGAGTTTCAGTTTGCAGTATACCACTTACCGGGAAAACCCCATGTACAACTGGTCCGGTGCTGATCAGGACATTCAGGCGTCACTTTTCATACCGTTTAACCTGCTCAACACCCAGATGGGCTTCCGTTTCAGTGGTGACCACAGAATGATGGGCGACAACAGCGTTACCCGTTACCGCGCTGATTTGAACATGCGCATCGGACGCATGAACATCAGGGGTAATTACAGAGACGTTCTCTACTATACGGGAGATGATTACACTATGGGGCAGGGACTGGTAACCGGCAGCCTTACCTACACCTTTATGCGCTCCCCCGGATTACCTGTGCTGGTAAGGGGCATGTTCCTCCGCGGTAATCTAAGCTACAATACCTTCCGCAATGAATTTGAAGATATAAGCCTTCAACTCACCAGGTCAATCAGGCAGTCAGCCAGAATAAACCTTCAGGCAGGATATGACTTAAGAAGTGAACAGCACCAAATCCGCCTGGGGTTCATTATGGACCTCAGCAGCATGCGAACCACCACCAATGTTGATGTAAGGAACGACAGGACAAGTGTGAGGCAGAATTTCCGTGGCTCTTTGGGGTTTGACCGCAGGCCTGACCGCATAGTAACATCTAACCGCAACCAGGTGGGGCGTGCTGGAGCCTCTGTTATTCTCTTTGTTGATAACAACAACTCTGGCACCTTTGATGAGGGAGATGAGATAATCCCCGCAAATGCCGTCAGGCTTGACAGATCTTCACAGGTCAATGTCGGCAATGACGGCATAATCCGTATAAGTCAGCTTCAGAGTTATTACCGTTACAATATGCAGGTAATACGCAGGGCCCTGCCCAACCCCCTTCTTGTCCCCGCAAAGGATCAGTTCTCATTTGTGGCTGACCCCAACCAGTATAAGAGGATAGAGATACCATTCTACCGTACAGGCGTTATCGACGGTAATGTTTACATAGTACGGGATGGTGAGAGGGTTCCGCAGGGAGGATTGCGTTTGTTGCTTTCCGGCATTGATAATGACTTCAGGGAGACCATCCGCAACTTCAGCAACGGCTCATATTATGCAATGGATATTCCCCCGGGTAGGTACACCATTGAGGTGGACCCGGCACAGTTAGACTTTCTAAGTGCACGAATGCCGGAAGGCCCGGTAGAGTTCGAAATAAGAGCCCTGTCCGAGGGTGACTTTGTTGAAGACCTTGATCTTTTTATGGTTCCACTCACAGAGGAAATACCTGCAGAGAAAGAAACTCAGGATGAAATAGCGGCAGAAGAGGAGGTTTTGGCAGAAGAAGAGTTACAGGTGGAAGAAGAAGTTGTTGCCGAAGAGGCAATACAAATTGATGAAGAAGTATTAACACGGGATGATGCTGTTATTGATACAGCCTATATAATACTGGACAACTATCCAACAATATACCAGGCAGAAACTGCCCGCAGGTTTGCAGAAGAAGGTACGGGAGTGGAGTTTTTTATAGCATATAATGAAGCGGAACGGGTCTTTACAATATACACCCCCGGACCAGCTGATACCGAAGCCCGGGAGAACTTGCTGAATTCAGCAATTGCAATGGGATTTGAGAGTGCTGTTGCAGCAGAAACCGAAGCAACTTTTGAAGCCCTCAGCTTCCAGGTTCAGCTGGCAGCTTTCTCAGATGAGGATGCTGCGGCTTTGCAGCTCGAGCAAATTGTTGAAACATTTGGTCCGGAATTCATCATGGAATACGACGGTTTGACCGGGAGATATTCTGTAAGGAGCAAGCCTTACCCTTCGATACCTGATGCTGTAAGGGTGCTTGACCTGATCCGCGAACATGAGGGTTTCAGGGATGCCTTTATGTTAAGCCGTCCAAGGATACCCGGCATTCCTGTAATACGCAGTTCAGGCTTCTGAACTGGGATAAAGTTTTCGTTGAGCTAAAGGGCTGCTTCAAAAAATGGGGTGTGCATCCGGTTGAACCCTGTTTCCCTCAAAAGCCCGCAAGCTTTGTCAAAATGTTTATCAAGCTGGGATGGGTGGTGTGCATCGGTATTTACCATTACCCTAATCCCCTTTTCAAAACATTTTTTAAGTATCTCCTTCCCGGGGAAGTATTCACCGGTCTTACCTGTATACACCCCCCTTGTATTTAGTTCCACTATTGTATCCTGCTTTGCAATTGCATCCAGCAACGAATCAACAGCCTCCTGGTACCAGTCAGAGGAGGTGTCAAAGATCTCACCCCTGTTGTGCATGTTCACCTTGTCCAAATGCCCAATGATGTCGGGTTTCTGGGTTAGTATCATTTCCCTTTGCTGCCCATAATAGGCCTCGACAGCCGCCCTAACATCCCCATCGAATATTTTCTGTATGCCTTCAATATATCCTTCACGTGGGCCGTCAATGAACCAAATGTCCTCCTCGCTGTCACTGCCCGGCTTCATAACAAGGTGAACCGACCCGATTATATACTCCAGGCCGGCACCCTCCCTGAAACCACTAAAATCATCAGAGAAGCCCGGGATATAATCCATCTCCAGCCCGATATACACATCAATAAGCTCCCTGTATTGTTCCCTTAGCCTCCTCGCCTCAGCCAGGTACTCAGGGTATACACCTTTTGGCAGGCTCCACTCGTTGTTGAAAGGCAATGGCTGATGGCCCGAAAGTCCGATAGCCACAAAATTTTTGTTTATGGCGGTTCTTACATAATCCTCCAGGAGCTCTTTGCCGTCGTCATAGCCAGAATGGGTGTGAAAGTTATATTTCATAGAGGGTTGGGCTTTATGGTTTAAGTGTACAAAGTTAACAAGCCTGGTCAATTATGGTTCAGAAAAAATTTTTACCTTGTACGGCAAAAACAACTATGCTGATAATCGGTATTGCCGGGGGTTCCGGGTCTGGTAAATCGACAGTGGTAAGGAAGATCCTGGAGCAGCTTCCTTCAGAGTGTGTATCTGTTATATCACAAGATGCCTATTACAAGGACAACGGACACCTGAGCCAGGAAGAGAGGGCAAAGATCAACTTCGACCACCCTAGCGCTATTGAGTTCAACCTGCTGGTTAAGCACCTCGATATGCTCCGCGAGGGAAAAACTATCCCGATGCCGATCTACTCATACCTCACCTGTGCAAGGGCAGAAGAGACCATCCCGGTGCCTCCCAGGGAGGTGGTCATCATTGAGGGAATTCTAATACTTTCTAACCCGCGCATGAGAGAGAGAATGGATATTAAGATTTTTGTCGATGCCGATGGTGATGATCGCCTTATGAGGATTATCCGTCGCGATATAGAGGAAAGGGGGCGCTCCTTTATTGATGTTCTGAACCACTATGACCGTTATGTAAAGCCCATGCACCTTCAGTTTATCGAGCCAAGCAAGCGTTATGCTGACATTGTGGTCCCACAGGGGGGAGAGAACCATGTTGCAATAGACATTATCCGCAATATGATAAGAACCGTAAGCGGGAGCTGACAAAAGAAGTCAATGATTTTAAGGCTGAGATTTTAATGCCGGTCCGTCTCTTTTTATACTTTTGCACAAAAGCAAGGCCACGATGGCAATGACCTGGGAACACATATTGCTGGTATTATTCATTGGCGTTCTGACCGGCTTTATAAATACACTATCGGGCAGCGGCTCACTTATCAGCCTGCCTGTATTGATGTTCATAGGCCTGCCACCCCATGTTGCCAACGGCACCAATCGTATCGGCATCCTTTTTCAGAACATAGTAAGCACAGGAAACTATTACAGGAAAGGCATACTTGATGTGCCAATGGGAATAAAGGTTGCTATTCCTGCAATAGCAGGCAGTATTGTGGGGGCATACATTGTATCAGGCATCAGTGCCAGGGCAGTGGAGGTATCGGTTGCCGTGATCCTGCTGATTATGCTCATCCCCCTGTGGTTCAAACCCAAACAATGGCTTGAGGGCAAGGACATGAGCGGGCACGACCACAACAGGCTTCTAAGGTGGGTTATCTTCTTTTTTATTGGTGTATACGGCGGCTTCATACAGGCGGGTGTGGGTATTTTCCTTTTGTCGGCACTTGTGCTGAATGCCGGTTACGACCTGGTAAAGGCCAATGCATTGAAAGTTTTTATCAACCTTATTTTTACACCTTTTGCGATAGTTGTGTTTTTGGTGCAGGGACAGATCGACTGGGGGGTCGGCCTTGTTCTGGCTGCGGGTAACGCAACCGGGGCCTGGTTCGCAAGCCAGTGGTCCATAGCCTGGGGGCCAAAGTTCGTAAGGTATGTACTGGCTGTTGTAATAACAGGCTCAGGGATCAAACTTCTGTTTTTCTGATTATGGACACAAACAGCAAAACTGGCATGGAGCTGAGGTGGTATGCAGTATATACCCGTTCAAGGTATGAGAAGAAAGTAAACTCCCTGCTTGCAAGGAACGGGGCCGAATCTTACCTGCCGCTTGTAAGGAGGTGGAGGATATGGAGTGACCGGAAGAAACAGGTGGATATGCCGCTGATACCCTCCTATATCTTTGTAAGGACAAGTCCGGCAAGGCCCAGGGAGTATTTCGACATACTAAACACTCCGGGAGTCGTACGATTTATTACCTTTGAAGGAAAACCGGTTCCCATACCCGATATGCAGATCGAGGCCCTCAGGAGGCTGAACAGTGAGGGAATTGACATGGAGTGCATGGAGGATATGCCGGAAAAGGGAAGCCCCGTAAAGGTCGTAAAAGGGCCCATGAAGGGCTTGACCGGAGAAGTGATAAACACAGGCAAAAAGAAGATGCTGGTTTTAAGGATAGACAGCCTTGACAA
>PWNY01000114.1 GCA_003557805.1 Bacteroidales bacterium
AGCAGGGTTGAGGGTTCGTGCTGCTGCCACTCTATGCCGCCTTTTTCACCATATACCCTGATCTTCAGGGGGTTCTCCTCCCCTGCCGATATTTGGCTGGCATACAGGACTGCCCTGGCGCCCCCTTTCAGCCTTAGCAGCACATTGGCATCATCATCCAGCTGCCTTCCCGGCACAAAACTTTTTATATCAGCACAGAGGCTTTCAATGGTCAGGCCTGATATATATTCAGCCAGGTTCGCTGCATGTACACCTATATCACCAAGGCAGCCACCAGGTCCGTTATATTCAGGCTTAGCCCTCCAACCGGCCTGCTTGTTATCGGTCTCCTCAACCGGGGTTGACAGCCAGCCCTGGGGATACTCAACAACGATCTTCCTTATGTTTCCAAGCTTGCCTGACCTGACGATCTGCCTTGCCTCCTTTACCATGGCATAGCCGGTATAGGTGTGTGTAAGGGCAAATACAAGGCCTGTCTCTTTAACCTTCCTGGCAAGAGCTTCAGCCTCTTCCAGGCTGATGGTCATCGGCTTGTCGCATATAACGTGAAAACCAAATTCCAGTGCCCTTATGGCCTGGGGGTAGTGAAGATAGTTGGGAGTGGCAATGATTACCGCCTCCATCCTTTTGTCTTCAGCAAGGCCAGCCTCCTTATCAAACATCTCCTCCCAGCTGCTGTAGGTCCTTTCCGGGTCAACATGATACAGACTGCCCGATCTTTTAGACCTTTCAGGATCACTGCTGAAAGCCCCGCATACCATTTGATAATAACCGTCAAGCATTGCGGCCCTGTAATGTATACTACCGATAAATGAGCCTTCACCTCCTCCTAACAGACCAATTCTTATTTTTTTTGCCATCATTCATTTAGTTTTTATTCTACAACCGTTTTATTTACCCTTAACTTAATACTTGTCTTCCGATAAAGAGTCTTATTATAAAGGAAATATCAACTCCTGCAATGTGAGGCTATATAATTTTTAATTGCAGGATTTGTATATTTGTTTCATTCATCCAAAGTTTATTAACTAAATAGTAAAGATAATGGAAAAGATCTCACGAAGAAAATTTCTTGGAAATACGGCATTGGCAACTGCAGGCTTTACTATCCTGCCAAGCACGGTGGTCAGCGGCCTGGGGCACAGGATGCCCAGTGACAGGCTTAACATTGCCGGTATAGGGGTTGGCGGGCGCGGATTTGGTATACTGCGTGCGATTGAGAGTGAAAACATCGTTGCCCTGTGCGATGTAGACTGGCGTTACAGCCAGAACTGCTTTGATTACTTCCCGGATGCAAAAAAATACTGGGACTGGAGGAGGATGTATGATGAGATGATGGATGATATTGACGCTGTGGTGGTGGCCACCTCGGATCATACACATGCAGCAGCCGCAGCATATGCAATGACCATGGGCAAGCATGTATATGTTGAAAAGCCACTGACCCACAGTATTTATGAATCCCGCCTGCTTACGCGCCTTGCCGAAGAGTACAAGGTCGCAACCCAGATGGGCAACCAGGGTGCATCGGGAGAAGGGGTTAAAAAGATATGCGAATGGCTGTGGAATGATGAGATCGGGGAGGTTACAAAGGTTGAGGCATTCACTGACAGGCCCATATGGCCACAGGGTCTTGCAACACCCGGTCCTCAGGAGGTGCCCGACCACCTTGACTGGGACCTTTTCCTTGGTCCTGCACCGGTGCGAGCCTACAATGAGATCTATACCCCTTGGAACTTCAGGGGTTGGTGGGACTTCGGAACAGGTGCACTAGGCGATATGGCATGCCACATACTGCACCCGGTTTTCAAGGGCCTGAAGCTGGGATATCCAGTAAGGGCACAGGGAAGTTCAACACTGCTGCTTCTGGATTCTGCACCCCAGGCGGAAAAGGTTAAGATGATATTCCCCTCAAGGCCTGTAAGTGCCGATTCAAAGATCGCCTTCCCCGAGCTTGAGGTAACCTGGTATGATGGAGGCCTCAGGCCTGAGATGCCCGAAGGCTGGCCGGCGGGCAGGGATATGAATGATGCAGGCGGAGGTATTTTGTTCCATGGCACAAAAGACACCCTGATTGCCGGTTGTTACGGAGTACGGCCATGGCTGCTTTCGGGCCGTGAACCAAGCCTTCCGCAAACCCTCCCGAGGGTTGAACTATCGCATGAGATGGACTGGGTACGCGCCTGCAAGGAGTCGCCTGAAAACCGTACAGAACCTGCATCACCCTTCAGTGAAGCAGGACCATTTAATGAGATGGTACTGATGGGAGTACTTGCAGTACGCCTGCAGGAACTGCACAAGGAACTGGAGTGGGATGGTGAGAACATGAGGTTTACCAACATCTCAGACAGTGAGACCTTACGGATAGTCATAGAGGACGGCTTCCAGATAACCGACGGGCACCCGACATTTGACAAGACGATGACCGATCCGGTAAATGCAATGGCATTCTCTGAGGAACTTGTAAAACATACCTACAGGGAGGGCTGGGATCTTCCTTCTATGCCGAGGTAATTAACTTAAGATCCATAAAAGTAACCAAAACATTTAACCAGTAGATTATGAAAAAACCAGGTTTTTTATTCACAATAATAAGCCTTACGGTGGCTGCTGCCTTATTTTTTACGGCCTGCGGCCCCGGTGAGGCTGATAAAGAGGAGGAGAGAGCATTGAATACACTAACTGAACAAGAGAAGCAGGAAGGCTTTTTCCTGCTGTTTGACGGTGAGAGCTTTGACGGCTGGCGCGGTTACAACAGGGAGGCATTCCCGGAGGCAGGCTGGATCATTGAAGACGGCCTGCTGAAAGTTATCGGGGCAGGCACAGGTGAGGCAGGCGGAAGAGGCGGTGACATCATCTATGACCGTAAGTTCCTCGACTTTCACCTGAAACTTGAATGGAAAGTATCAGAAGGGGGTAATTCAGGTATTTTTTACCTGGGCCAGGAGATCGAGAACGAGCCGATATGGAAATCTGCCCCGGAGATGCAGATACTGGACAATGAAAGGCATATCGACGCCACCCTGGGCGAGGACCGCAAGGCCGGATCGCTGTATGACCTGATCCCGGCAGATCCCCAGAACACAAAACCAGCCGGAGAGTGGAACAAGGCAGAGGTGATAGTTTACAGGGGTACTGTGGTTCATCGCCAGAATGGTGAGGTGGTCCTGGAGTACCATCTCGGCACCCCCGACTGGGAGCGGCTGGTACAGGAAAGCAAGTTCGCTGACTTCCCGTGGTTCGGAAAGTATGAGCCCGGATACATCGCCCTGCAGGATCACGGGGACGATGTATGGTTCAGGAACATTAGGATCAAGGAGTTTTAGCATTAGTTAAAAAGATCAATATCGGAAAAGGCGGTAATAAACCGCCTTTTTTTAAAAACATACTACTATGTATTGCATAGTACTATTTTTTGTTATATATTTGCAAAAAGATCAATATACAGGTAACCATCAACCCCGAATTAGAGATGAACCTTGAGAACACAAAGGCACAGATGCGCAAGGGTATACTGGAGTATTGCATACTTGCAATGCTCTCAAAAAAGGAGGCCTATGCATCAGGAATGATAGGCACGCTTAAGGATGCCAGGCTGCTGGTAGTAGAGGGAACGATATACCCGCTTCTCACCAGGCTCAAGAATGACGGCCTGCTAAACTACCGGTGGGAAGAGTCAAGCAGCGGGCCTCCCAGGAAGTATTACCTTATTACGGAAAAAGGGCGGGGTGTTCTGGCAGAACTGGAAAAGACCTGGTTACAGCTTACTGAATCGGTAAGCAGGGTGAGCGGAAAATAAATAAATGCAATAACAGATAAAAACTGCGATCATGAAAAAAACACTTACAGTTAATATCAGTGGCATAGTATTCCATATCGATGAGGATGCCTACTACAGGCTGAGCAGGTACCTGGAAAAGATAAGCAGGCATTTTGAAAAGGAGACCGGCAGGGATGAGATACTGGCGGGAATTGAGGAGCGCCTTGCTGATATGTTCCAGGAGAAGAAGAAGTTTGAAAGGCAGGTGATCACCCTTGAGGAGGTTGAGAGCGCAATAGCACAGCTGGGAGAACCTTCCCAGATAAGCGGGGATGATAAGGAAAACAGGGATAATACAGATTATGAACATGTTCCCAAACGCCTTTTCAGGGACCCCGACAATAAGTATATAGGTGGTGTTTGCGGGGGACTTGGTGCATACTTCCAGGTGGACCCGATGTGGATAAGGCTCATTTTTCTGCTAACATTGTTCATTGGCGGCAGCGGGCTGATTATTTACGTGATACTTTGGATAGTGATACCCAGGGCCGTTACCACCGCCGACCGTCTCTCAATGAGGGGTGAGAAAGTTAACCTGAGCAACATTGAAAAGTCAATCAAGGAGGATCTGCGCGATATCAAACAGAACCTGGAAGACCTTTCAAGGAACATATAGTCCGGGTTATTCATAAACCAATATCGTCGTCAAAATTTGACGGTCATTTACTGTTTGACAAGGCCAAATGACGAACAGGTACATTGACAAAACGGTCAGGACATGCTAACAGGCTCAAAACCTCCCATAGTGGTGGTTTGTAGTCCGTATTATCCTTTATGTATGTACCTGGTTTGCGAACAAAAAATTGCTGATATTTGTTTGTAAGTGTAAAACAGGGAACATGCCGGAAAAAAGCAGATCTTTCACAAAGCAGCAAAAAGAAGAATTTCTTGATGACTACCGAATTGCCAACGAGAGCCGCCAGGCCAGCATAATGGGCCGCAGGGAGGTTCTCACCGGAAAGGCAAAGTTCGGGATATTCGGAGACGGGAAGGAGATCCCCCAGCTTGCGATGGCAAAGACATTCAGGGAGGGTGACTGGAGGAGCGGGTACTACCGGGACCAGACCTTTATGATGGCCACCGGGATGATGACCATTGAGAACTTTTTCGCCCAGCTATACGGTGATACGGATATCAATGCCAACCCTGACAACGGGGGGAGAATGATGAACAACCATTTTGCCACCAGGAGCCTTGATAAAAGGGGTGAGTGGAAAGACCTTACCGGCCAGAAGAACTCATCGGCTGATATATCTCCTACTTCGGGCCAGATGCCCAGGGCCCTTGGGCTTGCTCTCGCTTCCAGGCTATACAGGCAGCAGGATGGCCTTGGTGAGAT
>PWNY01000244.1 GCA_003557805.1 Bacteroidales bacterium
CTCTATTGAGGCTGCCGGGGGCGGGAATTCGCTGGATTTGAGTGTTTTTATGATGCAGCCTGAAGAAGTGGGCATTGTGGGACGAAGGATAAGAGAAGAGCTCACTTCAGGTTAAATATGATCTTTTAAAAAGTGCATAGGACCCATTTTAATTTCAGATGACTTGCTCAGAAAATTCAAGGAGAATTTATCTTAAAAAAAGGCTGCATAATTCCAATCTTATTGCCATTGGTGACAAGGAAACATTGCGGGTTTCTTGCGAAACTTCATTCTTGACACAACACTACTACTGAACTATCCTCAAAAAACCAGATACAGGGAGTGATTTTCAATTATTGAGCTGATGGGGCCGGCACCAGACACTTTGGGACCGGTTCCACTTGAATAGTTTTTCGCCTATTTAAAACCTTTTAGTATGTTTTATAACATGTAAAACTGTCGTGAAGGTTACTTAAAGATTAAGGTTGGGAAATTTCCAGAATTTAAATCAGGTAGCATTCAGATAAAATACGGTGGTAAAAAATCAGCAATATAGGGTAGGATTTATCTCATTCTATCAATTTCAACAACATAAAAAATAAACCTATGCAACAATACAAATACTTTCGCTTCATTAATTTGTGCGTGTTGTTATTGTTTGCAGTCAACTTTACGTTGCATGCACAAGAACGAACAATAACAGGTACAGTTACATTTGCCGAGGATGGCTCTTCGCTTCCGGGGGTAAACGTAATGGTGGTTGGCACCCAGATTGGTACAACAACAAATGTCGACGGGGAATACACTCTCCAGATTCCAGAAGATGCCCAACAGCTACGGTTTTCATATATTGGAATGTCTGCACAAACTTTTGCAGTCCCGTCTGATACCGATGTATTAAATGTAGTAATGGAAGCTCATGCAGCAGCTATGGATGAATTAGTTGTTACTGCCCTTGGTATCACAAGGGAAAAGAGAACCATTGGATACTCATCCACTTCACTAACCGGTGAAAACGTTTCTGTTTCATCTCAGGTAAATCCCGTTAATGCACTTCAGGGAAGAATTGCCGGGCTTGACATTCAGCAGACAGATGGCGGAACCTTTAGCGGCAGCCGTATTACCCTGCGCGGTAATTCTGTACTTGGAGGAAACAATCAGCCTATTTTCGTAGTGGATGGAGTGGTTTATGAAAATCAGACTTCAGGTGGTTCACAGTGGGGGGGTAGTGACTGGGGGAACCAGCTCAAAAACTTGAACCCCGATGAATTTGAGTCAGTTACCGTGTTGAAAGGTGCTGCGGCTACAGCCCTGTACGGTTCTCGTGCAATTAACGGTGTTGTAGAGATCACCACCCGCCAAGGGCAGTCTCGTCCCGGTATCGGTGTTCGTTTCAGCCAAAGAACTCATGTTAAAGATCCCTATGACGGACCTGCTTTTCAAAATGTTTTTGGGCCGGGTACAATTCCCGGTGCTGCCAGCGGATTGAGTGATCCGTTTAATGTTCAAAATGAATTTTTCGTTGACTCTGAAGGAAGGTCATTTTACCAGCGACACCAGTTTTCATACGGTCCCCGAATGGATGGGCAGACGATGGTTCTGGATCTTGACGGACAGACGATGATACCGAACAATCCAACGCCGAATAACTTTCTCGATCTATATGAGCGAGGAGTTTATAGCAATACTAATCTTCAGATTGATGGCGGCAGTGAATCAACGACATTCCTGATTTCCGGAACGAACACAACCGAAACCGGGACAACTCCCAATAACGACTTCAATCGTTCGTCGATCTTTTCAAGAGTAACTCATCAATTGAATGATTACATACGGGCAGATGTGGGATTAAGTTATGCACATAGCACAGCTGAAAATCCTCCGGGAAACAACCTTCAGCACGCCTTTATTACTTCTTCTTTCTTCAGAAACTACGATACAGCCAAATGGAAAGATCAGTACAGAGCTCCACATGGGGGTGTTCACTCAACGGCTCATGGTGATCCGCTGGGTTCTGTGCCGGGTCTGGGTGTATTTTTTGCTCTGAATGAAAATTCGAATCAGCGAAGAGAGGAGACCTTGCGTCTTACCACGAAGGTAAATTTTGATATTGCCGAGTGGTTTAATATTGATGTGGATGGTTACATCAATAATTACTATATCCGTAATGAGACCAAAAACCTGGGAGCGGGTTTTGCAAATTCGGGTGGTTCCTACTCACTTGGCCACCAAAGAAGAGAAGAGATCGACGGGAAGGTCTTCTTTAACTTCCTTGGCCAGATCACTGAAGACTTTTCCGGTTCATTCACGATTGGTGCAGAATACTTCAACCAGGAGGCATCTTCAACCAGTGCCAATACTAACGGCGGGTTGACTGTGCCAGGCCAGTATTTCCTCGCAAATAGTGTAAACACACCTACGGCAAATGCAAGTGTGTTCGGAACCAAGCGGATGAACTCAGTTTTCAGTTATGCAAACGTGGAGTGGAGAAATCAGCTGTTTCTTAATCTTACAGGGCGTCATGACTGGACATCCGCACTGACCTATTCCGACGGTACAGGAAACAACAACTATTTCTATCCTTCAGTAAGTTTGTCATGGCTGGCAACAGAAACCTTTGATTTGCCTGATCTGTTTTCTTATGTGCAGTTCAGAGGATCTTATGCCGAGGTAGGCAATGACTACAGTATCTATTCCATCAACCCGGGATTTGCACACCAGGGCAACATTCAGTCACTTACCGGCCAGAATCTTGTAAGGGTTTCCTATAACAGCAATGTGGTGCCTAACCTCGATCTGCAGCCAGAGCGTAAAAAGGCCTGGGAGTTTGGTACGGATATCCGCATTCTGAATGAAAGAGTAGGCCTGGATTTTACATGGTATCGTGAGAATACAATTAATCAGATTCTCGACATTCCTGTTCCCTCTGAAACCGGCGTATCCGCACAGTTAATCAATGCTGGAGATATTCAAAACCAGGGTATTGAGCTTGCTCTTAACACACGAATTATAGAGCGTCCGGACTTGCGATGGGGCTTAGACTTTACGTATACCCGGAACAGAAATATGATTAAAGAGCTGCACGAAGATATCACCCGATTTAATCTTTATGAAAGTGCTACGTTTGGTAATACACGGGTAGGTACTGTTGCATTTGTAGGTGAAGAGTGGGGCGTACTCTACTCAGATTCTGCTCCCGCAGTTGACCCTGAAACAGGTATGAAACTCCTGAACTGGGACAATACTTTCCGAGGTGCTCATTATATTCGTTCAGGTGAACAGCAGGAAGTGGGTAACATGAATCCCAAATTTTTGGGAAGTATGAGTTCAAGCATGTACTACAGAGGATTCAGCCTCAATATCTTGTTAGATGCAAAAATTGGTGGTGATGTTTCCAACTACGCAGGCCGATATGGCCACTCATACGGAAACCTTGAATCATCGCTCAAGTGGCGTGACCTGGAGTTTGGCGGAATGGAGTGGACTTCCCGGCATACTGGAAATACCTACACAGACGGTATGATTCCTGAGGGAATATTCCAGGATGGCACCGTAATTGATGGGGTGGATGTGAGTGGTATGTCCTATCAGCAAGCGTTCGATGCCGGACATGTAGATCCTACTCATGCTGCAGTTTATCACTACTGGAATAATGCCTGGAGCAGAGGTGTGATCAATGAAAATGTAGTTCACGAAAATTCCTATATCGGTATTCGTGAAGTGATGCTGGGTTATGACGTTCCTGTGCGAATTGCCAACAGGCTGAACGTGAATAGCCTGAGAATTGCCGTGTTCGGCAGAGATCTTGGCTTCCTGTACAAAACCATGCCAAATAATATGCATCCGTTCTCTGTGCGAAATACCCATGCAGGATCTGCACACGTTTGGGGTGTTATACCTTACATCCGAACAATTGGCGTGAACCTGGATATTCAATTTTAATCAGCGAATGTTCTCAAAAGCATCTTAAACTAAGAATATTATGAAAAAAATAACTCAATTTATGGCCATCATCCTGTTTGCAGCGATGATGAGTTCCTGTACGGATGATTTTGCCGCGATTAATGAAAATCCGGCACAAATCAATGATCCGAATCCGGCCCATCTGTTTACAGAGTCAATCTATCAGATGGGAAATTACAAGTACACGGAGTGGTTTTATGACAATTATAACTACTTTTGGCGCTGGAATCAGTCCACCGTATTTATCAGTGGAAATGAATCCCAGTTCACAGATGTAGGCGCTACCGGAGGCCGCTACAGTAACACATACACGATCTCAAGAAACCTGTATGAAATCAGGCGACAGATCGATAATATGAGTGCGGATGAACAGGCCGAACGGGCACACATGAGGGCTATAACATATATCCCATCCATTTATCAGGCCATCCGTGCATCCGACCTTTATGGTTCTATGCCATGGAGTGAGTCAATGCAGGGACGTTATGATGGCAACTTTACGCCCCGATACGACACACAGCCGGAGCTCTTTGAGCAGTGGATCGATCAGTTGAATGCCGCCATCGACGTTCTGATAAGCAACCCTTCCGGTCAGCTCTCTTTTGGCCAACAGGATTTTATCTATGGTGGTGATGCCGCGAACTGGGCACGTTTTGCCAATTCACTGAAATTACGTATTGCCGTTCGGGTAGAAGGGCAGGATCAGCAGTGGGCGCAGCAAATTATTGATGATGCTCTCAGCAACCCGGCAGGAATCATCGAAAACCGCGACCAGGAGTTTAGCTGGGCGCCATCCGGTGAGTACACTGGGCAGGCTCACGATTTCTGGGGAAGTCCCTCGGCAGCTTATAACTTTATCAGCAAGCTTGTTGAACTGAGAGATCCGCGAACTCACTTCTATTTTGAGCCGAATAATTTTACTCAAAATGCAGTGGATACTTTTACAGAGCAGGGCAGAAATATGCCTAACTGGATCAATCCGGATGAGCCTGTGACCCGGTGGCACCGGTACAGAGGCGGACCGGTAACTCCTGAACTGGCAAATACATTGCCCTGGTATGGCAGTTTCACGGATAATGATGGTTCAAACTACAACCAGCTTTCGCATATAAACCGGCGCTTTTTCAACCCTAACTATGACGGTGGAAATGGCTATTACAGAGATGCCCTCTATTCTGCAGCCGAAGTTGCTCTCTACATGGCTGAATTTATTGA
>PWNY01000111.1 GCA_003557805.1 Bacteroidales bacterium
AAGCTCGCGGTCTTGTGTAACGGTAAACACAAGATCCTTTTGGGTGGATACCAGGGTGTCCTCTTCTGTCCAGTTAACAAACCTGTAACCCTCGGCAGGAGTTGCTGACAGCTGTGCTTCCTGGAGGTATTCATATTCACCGGCACCACTTACCGAACCGAATGCGGGATCATTTGGTAATGCCTCAACTGTGTAAACAAGGGGAGAGAAAATTGCTAAAAGGTGAACATCCTCTGCCGGCATGACAAAATCATAGACCGCCTCCTCTGAAAGTACTTCATCCCCGTCCATCCAGATAGCAAAATCATAGCCGTAATTTGCACTTGCCTCCAATGTAACCTCATCACCCATTTTATATGAGCCTTCACCGGTAATATTACCAGCTCCCTGGGGTACAATATCTGCTGTTACCTCATAGTCGGCAAGGTCAAAGTTTGCGACCAGGTCCCGGTTGCCTTCAGCAGTAAAGACATATGTAGCACTGGTTGACACCGCTGCTTCGTTCTCAGTCCAGTTTACAAGCCTGTAACCATCTGCCGGGTCTGCAACCAAACTTACCTGCTCACCGTGGCTGTACTGGCCTGAACCTTCAACAGATCCAAAATCAGGGTTATTGGGAGCTGCAGTGACTGTATACTCCCAGGGGTCAAAGTTTGCGGTAAACTGAAGGTCATGTGCTGGCATAGTAAAACTGTACTGCTCATTCTGGCTTATTACCTCACCACCTTCTGACCAGTTCAAAAAGTCATAGCCCTGGTTGGAGCTTGCCGAGATAACTACCTCAGCACCCTCCTCATACTGGCCGGCCCCTTCAACACTGCCTGCACCCTGGGGGTTTACAAGCAGTGCGAGTGTGTATACATCCGGTGGCTTTTCCTCAAAATAGGCAGTAATATGTGTGTCCTCTTCGGGCATTGTGTACTGGTAGCTTTCTGAAGTGCTGATAGTATTGTCAGTATCACCGGCCCATCTTACAAAAAGCTGCCCTTCTTCAGGGAAGGCCTCAAGCAGGACATTGCTGCCACCGATCACCGACACAGGTCCTGTGTATTGCTGACCGTCAACATGCACACTTCCCTGCCCTTCAATGCTTACAGAAAGGTCGTAAGGCTCGGGTATCTTTGAGAATGTTGCAGTAACCTCCTTATAACTGTTCATAAGCAGGGAGGTTGTTTCAGAGGTGCCGGTCAGATCTCCCGACCAACCGTCGAACTGCCACCCGGTATCAGCCACTGCATTAAGCGTAAGAGTTGTTCCGGGATCCACCACAACAGCTTCGGTATAACTGCTGCCATTTACCAGCACATCACCCTCACCCTCGATGTTGACAACCAGTGCATGCAAACCAGAGGTTGTGTATACGGATCCGTTATTCTTTGTCAGGGGTATCCCCGTGACTCCTTCACCAACAAGATATGTGCGATTTTCCACGAAATTTAGCTCTGACATGTTATTGTTCAGGGCACAGGCTGTTTCATCATAGCAGAAAGGAAGCCGGAGGTCGAACAGTTTTTCTCCGTCAGGAATAGTTCGTGAAGACAACCTGTAATAGCTTATGGCTATCGTGTGGTCGTTGTAAAGGTCAAAGTTTGCGTTACTTATTGCGGGGTGGAGGTTAACGATATAATCCTTAACATCCGCATCAATGTCAATAACCTTATTATTGAATGTAATCTGAAATTCAAAGATTATAAAATCGGTAAATCCTGTACCCGTTACAGGCACATCAACTTTTGTTCCCGGTTCGGCCTCCTTATGCGCAATGGTAATAGAGGCACTGCTGTTGCTTGCATAAATAAGGTAACTGCCACTTATACCTGACAACAAAACCAAAAACAGAAAAAGGGCGATTGCGTCTTTCACTGGCTTCAATGCATTTTTCATTATTCCAGATATTTATACGTTTATACGGAAAACACCTCCGGAAAGGAATCTGTTGAAGACAGATCCAGAACATCCGGACCAAAATCAGTTCACCGGGTAATGAGCCTTTGGTATAGTACGGGTATAAAAAAGGCTGCGACAAAATGTGAACACCCTTCACACCCTGAAGCAGCCTGGTATTTTGTTTTCAGTCTTTGTTCAGAACTATATCCTTACGAACCTTAAAACGATAAAGCCAAAAATCATAAACACGCCGATAAATATTGACCAGTTTGCAATGGGAATGGCCTTCGGCTCAATGCCAGTAACTGAACCATCAATAAATTCAGAACTCAAAAAGTCTGCCATTTCATCACCAGGATCTCCTCCACCAATTTCTGTTTTTCCAGTTTCATCAGGTCCATCAAATTCAATATCAGAGTAACCAACATTAAGCAAAACAAACTCCAGGTTCAGCAATAGTCCTTTAAATCCTGCAGCTATATCATAATCTAAATCATCTGAATCCCATGTTATAACAAGATCCGCAAGCGGAGAATCATCAACAGCATCTATTCTTGCAGAAAATATAGGATTAACGTCTGCTAACCCTACAAATTCTATTACACTTGAGTCAAAATTTATTTTGAATTCAAAAGAGCGAACGACTTTCCCTTTGTCGAAATCAACTTCGATAGGCACAAAAACTGTTCCGGGATAGCTTGTTTCATCTCCAATGTCAACAATGGCAAAAGGGGGTTCCGGAGTCTGTCCATAAGTTTTGGTAAATACGCCGGAAAAGATACCAAGTATAAATAACAATGTAATTACTTTTTTCATATCGTCGTGGTTTTTAGTTTCTCAGACAAATATATGAATTTTTGTTACTCAGCAATTTTTTTTGTAAAATAATTATCAACAGGCACCGGTGGATATTTTCCCGGCACCTGTTGATATATATAAAAACCCTACTTGATATGAACTAACCTGATAACCTTCTGTGCTGCTGCACGTCCGTTCTCGATAACATCTACCCTTACGAAATACACACCTCCCTGGAAGTTGCTCATGCCAGTGTTGTATGTAACACTATGGCGTCCTGCTTCATGGGGTTGGTTAACTACTTCTGCAACCTTGGAGCCCATTGAGTTCATTATGGTAACACGAACATCAGCAGGATTTTCGATAGAGTAACTGATATTAATCTCATCCCTGAACGGGTTCGGATAAGCGCTGGCAGCTATCTCAAGAGCCTCTGGCATCCTTGCATCCACGATGGAGTTATCCAGGGCCTTTGTTGAAATCTCGAACCAGTTGATAGCTTCTGCTTCTGCGTCACCAAACTCGGTGAGACTTCCAAGGCTAAAGATTACATCTCCCTCGCTGACCCGGTCAACTGTCCGGACAACGAATGATAAAAGCTTTTCTCCACTGCTAGCATACCATGGCTCAACATCGGCCCAGGCAATGCGGATACTTCCGTTTTCAATGCTATACACAAGGTCATCATTATCAGAAATAACATCGAGTACTTCTACTTTCCTGCTATCATAATGTATATCAAGATCCATTGCATTAAAATCCATCGGATGGGTTAGGGAAAGTGGCACTTCAACCACCTCTTCCCTGGATGTTGCAATCACACCTTCAGTCCTGATTGGAGTATAGGACTTATTGGCACTCTTGGCCATCTGAACCAGGTAGGAACCCCTGACATCACCCTGTGCCCTCATTACAATATCAATCTCACTTCCGTCAAGTACGAACTCAGCCTGACCAGTATTATCGTCTATAGTTTCAAAGATGACAGTGTTTCCTCCTGCCTTGTCAGTGTTGTTCTCATTATAGAAGGTCCAGTCAGCTGCCCAGAAGTCTGAATAAGGATGGCTTCCGGTATATATATGACGGAACAGAATGAAGAATGCGTCAAACACACCAATTGAATGATCTGGTGGTGCTGTCGGGAAAAGAGGACTTAAGTCAGCACCCTGGGTAACAAACCCTGTATGGGTAACAAGATCGTCATTGCTTGGATCCCAGTAGGAGGCAACTACTCTTGGATCTGCACCAAGTCCCCTGATCTGCACTGCAAGGGCATCAATTGCTGACAATCCACCATGCTGAAGGTTCGACTCTACTTCAATTCTCGCACTCTCCCACTTGCTGAACTTGGTTGTGAATGAATAACTTCCGTCAGGTCCTGTAACGGTCTGCTCACCCAAAACTTTAGTTGTCGCAGGACCATCGCCAGGTATCAGTCTTACAGTAATACCCTCCATAGGCGCATCAGGTTCTCCATAGAGATAATAGCTTACTGTACCTGATATTGTTACAAGGATTTCAATTGAACCGGTAGCCGTAACCTCACCGCAGTCACCTGATACAGTTACTGTATAAGTACCTGCTTCAACAGGTGTTCCACTTATGGTAAATTCACCTGTTTCTTCATTGTATGTCCCTGTAACACCTCCAGGTAATCCTTCAACATCAACCGAATCATATGTACCGCTTATCTGGTAAACAATATCTTCAATGGAGTCTCCATTGTCTACCTCCTGGTCATCAGATCCTGAAACAAGTGTAATGGCCGGTGGCGGATCAACTGTCAGTGTACCTGTAGCTGTTGCATCATCACACTCTCCAAATACTGTCACTGTATAATTAAACACACCTGATTCAGAAGGAGCTCCACTTATAGTGAACTCTCCGGTTGTATAGGTGCCGGTAACGCCTGAAGGCAGTCCGTCAACTGAAACACCGGTATAGTGACCACCAATGTTATATACGATATCATCTATTGCAACATCGACACATACCTGCTGTACGTCTGTATCAGCTACATCAAGGTCAATGGTGGCCTCATTAACTGTTATTGTTCCTGAAGCTGTTACTTCACCACAGCCGCCTTCGACTGTAACTGTATAGGTATATACACCGGCAAGATCAGGGGTGCCACTGATAGTAAACAGGCCTGTAGTATATGTACCTGTCACACCTGAAGGCAGTCCGTCAACAGAAACACCAGTATATGTACCGCCTACTTCATATACAATATCCTCCATCTCATGGTCAACACATACATCCTGATCCGCCTCGGATTCCGTTGCAAGCTCCAGGGTGGTTTCATCAACTGTCAGTGTGCCTGTGGCTGTTGCATTATCACAGTCACTATCAACAGTAACAGTATAATCAAATACACCAGCCTCAGTCGGTGTGCCGCTTATGGTAAACTCTCCGGTTGAATAGGTACCG
>PWNY01000322.1 GCA_003557805.1 Bacteroidales bacterium
CGCGCCACCACACCTGCGCATATCCGGGGTGGGTTAGCATGTGTGCATAAGCCAGCATTTTTTTATCAATTATCGGATAATGTCCCGGCACACCGTCAGTATTGCCTTCATAATCCATTCTGTCTGTATCGTGATTTTCAATAAATGTTACGATCTGTTCGTAAGGCACTCCGTTATTAAATAATCCGGCAGTGTGTAAATTTCGAATGTCAAAATTATCGCCTTCCGACATATCTTTATACGTAAAACGAAGATTAAAATCGAAAATAGCTGCTGTTGAAGGTGCCGGATCAGATGGGCTAAATTGATTATTTGTGGTGTTAAGCATTTCAAGATAGGTCAGTTTTCTGCCCATATCTCCATCAAATAATTCATGAACCTGGAACTTGCCAGCCATGGCTCCAAAACTCATAAAATCTTTAAAATATTCCGGGTGAATGCCTTTCACAAAATCGAAGCGGTAGCCATCTATTCCCAGTTCTGTGGTAAGCCAATCGCCCCACACTTTTAGTTTTTCTCCCTTTGGCAAAGTCTGCCCTAATCCATCATGCAAAGCGTTGTCGTATCCAAAGGCATTAGTGTACATTTGGAAGAATCCACCCAGTTGATCACCTGTAAAAAAGTCACCTGTATTACCGGGGTTGTTGGATGCATTTGGATAGAAAAATTCGACTCCTCCTCTGCTGTTTTCAGGATCATTGATATCAAAGGGATCCCAGGAAATTATATCCGACCCTTCATTTAGCGGAAATGCTGTATAACTCAGTCGCGCATCATCTCCCTCCGGAAAATCCTCACAGTTTACGTGCGCGTGATGGTGTGCCACATCACTGCAAATTTCATAAAATGTGGAGCCGCCCTTGGGAATTTCATCATAATAAGTGCTCAAAATATCAAAATTATTTACATAGAAATTCTCATTTTCTCCCCCGGCATTTGCGTTGTTAAAGATCGAAATTTGAGATAACACACCGCTTACTGATCCCTGAATGTCAGGACTGCTGCTATGAATGCCTGTAATATTATAGTACAAATCTGATCCACTTTGCGTGAATTCAACATTTAAGACCTCTCCATTTTCTCTTTGCCCCGACCACTCAGTTTGAGGTGCACTACCGCCATCAGACCATGTAAATCCACTACTCGTAATATCTAAAAAGAATATTGTTGAGCCCCCGCTATCCTGAATGTTAATTCCACGTGTACCACCATCAAATCGATATGAAACATTAATCGTTAACCTTATGCCACTTCCCCAGGCAAATTCATTAACTGTACGCTGGGCAACCGTGGCATCACCATCCTCATTCCACATACCAAAAGCATTTCCATCCGAATCAATGTCGTTGGTCCAATCAGAATTTGGGGAAGAACTATCGATAAAGAAACTGCCCGGGCCTCCATCTGTTAAACTCCATGGGCCAAAACCAATCCCTTCGTTATCACCATCACCCCATCCTGAATAATTCGAAGCATCATCCGCCCCTCTGAATGGGTTGTAGTAGGGATTGTATTCAAGCGAGCCGCCCGAACGGTGATTCAACACCAAATCCATATACACTTCGAGGCCTGCATCTTGCAGTGCCTGTATCGCATTTTCGAGCTGTGCCCTGGTACCGTAACGGGTGGCTGTAGTGCCCTTGCTGGGGAATTCTCCAAGGTCATAGTAATCGTATGGTGTGTAGCCAACATCAAATCCGCCGGCAAAACCTTTACTTGGCGGCGGCATCCATATGCCGTCAAACCCGGCTTTTCCAAGTTCTTCAGAATAGTATGCGAGCGAATCGTACCAAACTGCGTCTGGAGTTACGTCCCAATAAAACCCCTGCATCATGGTGCGGTCTTGCCCACTTGCCGATTGAAATAACGTGGTAATGAAAACAAGTGATAAGAGGAGAGTAACAAATTTTTTCATATCAAAATGGTGAAATTGGAGGTTATGAGAGCTGCAATCTGTAAGCGCTTACATGCAAGCGCTAATGAATTTAAATTTTTACATAAAAATTTCAAAACAGAATTTCATAATTAAATGATTTTTGTTCCTGAACTATAAATCATTTTTTAAACCTTACTGAAGATTCTAATAACGCGGATTGATAAAGTCGGTTAAGGATCAATACATGTGTTTCTTTTTTATATAGGTATCTGTTTAGCGCGTGCATATTAACTTTGAGCGTTTCTGATGCTTTTCCTGGCTCCTCAAACACCACTTCTTCGTAAAAAAAACTCTAAGGACCTCGATGATACATCAGGATGCATGAAGCTTCACTTTTCGCTAAATACATACAATTATAAATCAGTATTTAAATTGTTTATTTTGTTTCAATTTTTTATCTATAATAAATATAAAATTGTAAGCAGATAAATCTTATCTAACGTAGTGGGCAAAGTACTAAAGCATAGGGGACGTATTTTAAACCTTAAAATGGATATGCCTTCAACTCCCCCATTACTGTGAAGAAAAAAGTTTCAACGAACAACCACTAACGATCTCTACATTTATGGCGAAAATAACTACAAAATTTAAACTTACAGGAATACTCCTTTCCTCAATACTACTTGGATTTGCAACGCATGGCATGGCGCAGGTTGTGATCGCGGAGGATGATGCGAGTAATTATGGAACCTGGGATACCGCCACATCAACCAACGAAGGTTTTGGTTTTGGTAATTGGTCGAATACAGACGAAGGTGATGATTCTGGCCACTTTTTAGGCAGCTCGGTAAATGATGTTGATGGCGATATTAATTCTGATGGGAATGCTTTTGGTATGTTTGCACATAGCGGGCAGACATCTGCCTCAACAATACCACTACCAAGAACAATGGAGGAAGGAGATATTTTTGAATTTCAAGTTGCACTAAACTTCCTTGGAGGAGCAAAAGGTTTCGATTTAAGAAACGCGAGTAATGATGGTCAGTTAAATTTTAATGCAGGCAACGATGCGAATGATTACAGAATAGAAGAAAGCACAATATTTGAAAGAGATGACGCTGATAATACAGTTCTTTCATTCACCTTCACTCAAACAGCTACTGAGCTTGAGTGGCAAGTAGTTCGTTCAGGTGATGAATCAGGAACTGAATCTGGATCAAAATCCATTTCTCCCGGAACCATACATAATATCAGGTTCTATAATGACAATAGCGGCAGTGAATCTGGAGATAATTTCTTTTTTAACAATTTCTTATTTACAGTTTCATCAATTAATAATGCGCCTGCTGGAGCCACAGTTCGCCTGGATGGTACCGTGAATGAAACCCTCTCTGATGATTTAACTCTCGCCTCTATCGAAATTACCGATGATGCAACGTTTTCACTTGCCACCCATGCGCTAACGCTGCAGAGTGGTGGCTCTCTCACTAACAATGGTACATTTAATGCAGATACGGGCAACGTGATTTTTGCAGGATCGGGAAGTGTAGGCGGATCAGAAGATGTAACCTTTCACGATGTTGAAATTGCTGGCGGGGTTGTTTTAAGAGGAAGCTCAACTATTGGCAATAGCTTGACGATCAATACTGGAGGATTTCTTGCGCAAACTGCTGGTGGAAGTGCGATAACAGATGCAAGTAATGTACCTGATTATGGCAACGAAGCAACCTTACTTTTTGCAGGGTTTTTTGATGATGGGGGCGAACCCGTTTCCGGATTTGGTACTACCACTGACAAAACCCCCAGCAACGTAACTGTACTTGGTGGTGCACGCTTGCGCTTGGTTGACTATCCCTCAGAATCATTATCAATCGATTTTGTTGTAGAAAATGGTGGTACACTTGAGCTTAATGCTCAACAAGACTTTGAACATGATGTAACAATTTCCGGCGTTGGAATTCGGATTGGAGGTGTCGATCAAGGTGCATTACGTCATGACATTAGCGGTACTAACCAGTTTACCGGGGCAATTACACTTGCAGATGATGCAAGAATTAATAGTGTGAATGGCACATTTGAAATTAGAGGTGTTTTAGATCTTAGTGGCAATACCCTTTATGTTGGTGGTACTAATTCAATTAACATGATGGCTGGTAGTTCTCTGCTTGGTGCTACAAAAGTGGACGATGATGGAGCTATTTTTAAAGATGGCTCAAGCTTTTTTAGATTGCGTCCAAGTTCAAATTTAACTGGTAGCATTAATATTGTTGAGGGTGAAATTAGAATTGATACAGGAGAATCAGACATCCCCTCCGGAGGCACATTTTTCATGTCTAATGGAACCACACTAAGTACCGCTACAGCCACTGACAGAGCTTCAGCAAAAGACATGATAATTTTAGGTGATGTGTCTTTCGCGACGTTTAGTTCTGGTAGTCTAACAATCTCCGGTGATATCGACCTTGATGAAGGTTCCAGAACGATTACAGTGGAGAATGACAGTGAATTTTCTGGAGTTATCTCCAATGGAGAGCTTACAAAAGTCGGCTCAGGGACACTTACGCTTTCTGGTAATAATACATACGCAGACAATACCACCATCGATGACGGCACACTCCGTATTACAGGAGATCTTTCGAATGATACCGATGTTCGAATTGCAGGAGATGGACATTTTGATGTGCAAAGCAATTTCACCGTTAATTCAGTAGGTGAAGTTGGTTCAGGTGACGGTGGCACTATAAATATTGGTGATGGCTTTACATTAACAATTGCCGGAAATTACCCTGATACAATTTTTCAAAATAGTATTTCAGGCGAAGGAAATTTGATGAAAAATGGCTCTGGTGTACTTGGATTGTACGGTACTCACACATTTGAAGGAACAACTTCAATAAATGATGGGGGATTACAAATTGAGCCCGGTGCGGAAGTTTCAAACAGTGCTATCACGATGGCTTCCGGTTCTGTTCTTATCAATGACGGTACCATAACCCAGGACATCACCTTCGAAAGAGATGTTGCAGCTGGAGATCGTTGGGTTGCATTCTCTTCTCCTGTTGACGGCAGCTCCTTTGCCGGAAGCGGTGGATTATTTGAAGAGGCATGGACGCAAGGCTTTCCCGGTGCTGATTTTTCCGGTGCATCGCCAAACATCGTGCAATATGATGAAACACTCACAGCTGGTTCAGATGCTGAACGATTTATAGCCCCATCAACA
>PWNY01000275.1 GCA_003557805.1 Bacteroidales bacterium
CGGCCTCAAAGTTGGCCGTTAACGAAAGATCAGATGATGGCATGGAAAAACTGTATTGCTCATCAACCGAAAGCTCATCACCATGATCATCGTTCCAGTTAACAAACATATAGCCCTCGTTTGGTATGGCTGATATCTCAACCTCTTCCTGATAACCATAGCTCCCGGCACCGGTAACCTCCCCGCCTTCATACGGGTCAGCAACAAGGCTCAGTTGGTAAGTATCAGCCTCAAAGTTGGCCGTTAACGAAAGATCAGATGATGGCATGGAAAAACTGTATTGCTCATCAACCGAAAGCTCATCACCATGATCATCGGTCCAGTTAACAAACATATAGCCCTGGTTTGGCATGGCTGATATCTCAACTTCTTCCTGATAACCATAGCTCCCGGCACCGGTAACATCCCCGCTTTCAGACGGGTCAGCAAAAAGGCTCAGTTGGTAGGTGGCGGACTTAAAGTTGGCCGTCAGGTTAATATCCTTTGCAGGCATCACAACAAAGCTTGTGGAGGCATCCATGTCATCCAGGTATGATGTGTCACCGCTCCAGCCCGTGAACAGATAGCCAGATTCAGGTGTTGCACTCACAGTAACACTTTCACCCTCTTTATACTCTCCTTCACCATCTGTAGTTCCTGTTTGTTCTGGATCAACGGCAAGATATAGATTATAATATACAAGCTGTTCCTGCACAATAACATCCACGCTTGCAGCAAGATTGCCAGGGTTGGTAATTCCTTCAACCAGTGTTAAAGTACCTTTAAAAGAATAAGTACCTGCAGCATTACCATCGTATGCGGGTGTACCATCATCCCAGCTAACCAAAAGTTCTTTGCTGGAGTTATCCTCCAGTGTAACTTCAACTTCTCCCGGCAGCCCGGCATCCATCAGGGAAGTTCCGTATTCGACCACAATGTCATCTATGTGCCTTACTGAGATTATCTCTTTTTTATCTTCGAAAGTTCTGACTCTCGGAAATATCGCCAGGTCAACGTCCAACCCCCATGCTGAAAGAATATCATACCAGGATCCATCACTCCATTGTTCCATTGCCAGCGCAAGGCCGCCGCCATCTCCGTCAACAGAAGAAACAAGACCAATCTCTGAAGGATATACGTCAGAAACGTTAAATCCCACCATAAAGTCTGAGCTTACCTGCACTGGCTCGTCAAACTCAACGTACTGAAGATCACCGTAAGATTCGGGTGCTTCTGTAATGACTATATCATTTAGATCTATTGTCTTTGTTGCCAGAACATCTCCTACAGTACCTCCACTATAATCCCATAGCTTAAAGTGCACCTGGCCTGTGTCTCCGTCTTTTTCACCAAACCAGAAGTAAGCGCCATGGACTTCATATGTCCAGACAGTCTCAAATATCTGTGCCTTGGCAAGGTCACCATATCCGTTCGTGCCAATTACATAACCACCTTGATCTGTGGTATAGGTGCCCACTCCTGTGGCATTTTCCCAGTTACCCGGAAGCAATACATGGATCTCCCCATCCTCACTTGCAAGTACTACTTCCAGGTGGACACCTTCACCATCCACAGCAAACTCCCCGTCCAAGGTTGTATAACCTGGTTTCTCTATAAGGTAGCTGTACTGACCGTCAAAAAGCTCCAAAACGGCCTGGCCATTCGCGTCTGTGTAAACAACCTCCTGATGTTTTTCCCCTTTTAAGTAAAGGGATTCTGGATTCGGTAATGCCGGTGAAACTGAGATACTACCATCCGCAGAATCCCGGCCGGATCCAACATATCTTTCTCCAGCAGCAGGGTAATGGGTTTTTTCATAACCAGCAGGTATAATACTGTGTTCCCTGTCACTGGAGTAAAGGTCAGAAAAGGCAGGCTGATCTTTATTAGCTAACGAGGGGTTCAAAAAGCCGGATGTGCTTTTTTTTTCACCAGCCGCCACAGTTATCTTTGCATCTTTCACAGGAACGCCTGACTTATCAATAACCTTAAAGCTGACCAGCTGTTTTTGGTCTGCCCTACCTCCACCAATCCCTATTTTAACATCATCCAGGAGCCACCAATAGTCATTTTGGCCAACCCAGCTGAACATAAACCTGACACTATCCATTCCCCTTGCAAGGTTTGTAATATTATGCACTGAAACAAGCGGGTTGGGGCCGTTATTTTCACCTTCTGGCGCATCAGTCCAATTGTACAGCCTGGTTTGTGTTTCAAAATCATCGGTGCTTAGATAGACGCTAATCTCTGCATTTCCACTGGTTTTGGCATAATGTTTAAAGGAAAGTATAATCTCATTGTCGATATACCTTGAAAGGTCAACGGCGGCTGTTATCAGTTCAACCTCTTCCTGTATCCCAGGAATGCCATACTTGTAAGAGTCAAGCATCATATAGCCGTCTGCGGCAGTTTCTGAATCGAGCTGGCCCCCGTAAGCACCCCCCCTTGTGGTATGCTCCCATCCGGGAAAACCCTCAGGCCCTGATACTATGATATTATCCCATTCATCCGGAAGGCCCTCACCGAAAGTCTCGTGATAGACCAGGGTATGAATGCGTATCCTGTATGCAGCGATTATATGCTTTATTTCCATTAAGGTGCGTGCATTGTCGCCGTCTTCTGGATGACCGGTTGGAACTCCCTGATGGTATATCAGTGGGTTTGAGAAATATGGTACTTCTGTGTGGCTTACCCCGTCATCATAATACTGGCCACTTCCATATGTCATAACCGAACAGTAGTGCCCAGAGTCCTCACCTGTCCAACGCCAGCCTGCGGACCAGGTATTCTCCGGCCAGTTCCACCATGAGGTGGGGCCGGGTTGAACATTCTGCTCCTTATGATGATGCAGCCCCATATTGTGCCCCATCTCATGTATATGGGTATATGTCCAGCCAGCCTGCTGAACCCTTGTCAGGGAAAAACCGTACCCGGGACTTCCATCTTTATTGTTGAGCAACCAGGCAAGGCCACCGGTATCATCAACCCGGGCGAACATTGCGACCAGGTCAGCGCCATATCCGTCCCTCCAGTCATGCACCTCGTCCATATATCCATCATTATCATTACCGAAGGGGTTGGAGGGCGATGAAGTAAGACGCCTTAAGTCAGTGCCTGAGTCACCGCTCTCCTTATAATCCAGGATATCAGAGTGGACAAGGTTAACAGTCATTCCCACCTCGCTGTTGTCCAGTACCAGCTGGGCATTTGCCATGGATTGACCGATAACGTTCTCAATGCCCCCTCCGTTATTGTCAGCCCACTGTTTGGCGTTTGGAGTATAAACGATCATTACATCTATATCTGCCTGGTCTTCACTTCCGAGACCGCTTTTTTCAAGATAATCACGTATCCTCTGCTTTTCAGCTGAATCTTCCTTGTCTTCCGGCGGTATCAATGGCGGAGAGCCTTCCAGCCGGTCACGGTCGCGGGCATCCATTTCTATCAAAAAGTGCCTGTTTGTAACCGGGTCACTTATTATTTTGTAAAACATTTTCCTGGCAGGGATGTAGATGCTTCCAAGGCTTCTTTCCCCTGTGGTACTCATTACCATGTAACCCCCGGAGTCATCAGTCACTGCGGTAATGGAAATGGTGCCGTTTATGTTTTCACTCACCCTGCTAACCTCTGCATTATACACAGCGTCATCAAACAGGTTCAGAACCATCCTGTCTCCCTTACGAAACAGCTGACCGGATTTCACTGCCTGGTTCAGCTCTATCTCCGCAAACCTGATTACGACAGAACGCTGCTCAAAAAAGTGCAGCGCACTTTCCATATTCTCTTTATCGACAGAGCTCTTCAGGATAAGCCTATTGCTGTCAGGGGCATCAGGTCCTGCAAAAACGGTAATTGAGAACAGGATAAGTATCAGGTAAGCTATGGTGTTTTTCATACTTAAGGCATATTATGGGGGTGTAAATTTACAAAAATATAAGTGTCTGCATATTTTAGACGCATACAAAGTGCGACCGGACCTGCTTATTCATTGCTGGGGTGTTATGCCGGTCAGGTTTAAATTTTATATCTTGCGGAAAAATCCAAACCCCTATGCCAATTCTGCTGATTAGCCCCGGAAGGAGTCTCGACCGCTGGACATCTGCAATCAAAAAGGCAGATCCTTCCATAGAGGTTTATTTACCCGGGGACAGGTTCAGTAAAGACAAAATAAGCTTCGCCCTTGCCTGGGACCACCCAAAAGGCTTTTTTAAACAGTATCCCAACATACGCTGTATATCCTCCTTCGGGGCAGGTGCTGACCACCTTCTAAGCGACAAGTACATACCTGATAATATTAGGCTGGTAAGAATAATTGACCCGAGGCTGTCCGGCGACATGCTGGAGTTTACATTTGCAGTGATAATGAAGCATATAAGAAAACTTAATGTTTACTGCCGCTACCAGAAGGACAGAATATGGAAAAAGCACGGGTATGGCAAAATAGGTCAAACCTGCGTGGGAATAATGGGAACCGGTAAAATAGGCCACAGGGTTGCCGAAGGGCTTGCAAGTATTGGCTTCAATGTAAGAGGCTGGAGCAGGAGTGAGAAGACAGGCGGTACATACAGTAGGTTTTTCGGGAGAGGCCAGCTAGATGAATTCCTCTCCGGCTGCAATATCCTGGTGTGCCTGCTGCCCCTGACCACGGAGACACGTGGCATTGTAGACCATCAGGTCCTGGAGGCACTGCCGGCCGGGGCCTACCTGTTAAACCTCGGCAGAGGGGCACATATCGCTGAGCCTGACCTTATAAAGGCCATTGACAGTGGTCATCTGTCGGGGGCCCATCTCGATGTCTTCGAGAGTGAACCCCTGCCTGCAGCACACCCTTTCTGGAAGCACGAAAAAATTGATATAACACCCCATGTGGCATCCCTGACCGATCCCGTTTCAGTTGTCCCCCAGGTACTTGAGAATTACCACCTGGTAATGGAAAACAGGGAGCCCAATAACCAGGTATCAAGGGAAAAGGGGTATTAATAACCGTTGTTTTGTCTTTTATAATGTAAATAGCCTTTGTAACTATGATTGATCTGAAAGGAATATTCCCGCCACTGCCTACCTCTTTCAACAGGGATGAAAGTATTTCACATGAAGGGATTAAGAAAAACATCCTTACCCTCTGCTCCTATCCGCTCTCCGGCTTCCTTATCCTGGGTTCGAACGGTGAATTGGTCATGCTGAGTGAAAGGGAAAAGGAGGAGGTATACAACACTGCAAGGGAGGCCATACCTGCTGACCGGCTTATGATAGCAGGTTGCGGTGCTGAATCCACCCGGGAAACCATCCGGCTGGTAAAACAGGCATCCAGGGCCGGGGCAGATGCATGCCTGGTACTCAACCCTTTCTACTACAAAGGGCAGATGGACCTAAGGGCACTTAGGGCACATTTCCATTCGGTGGCTGATGCATCTCCTGTACCTGTATTGATTTATAATATGCCGGCAAACACTGGTATAGACATGAGTGCAGACCATATACTTGAGATTGCCCGCCATCCAAATATCAAGGGCCTGAAAGACTCGGGCGGGAACCTGGTAAAAATGGCAGCAGTGATCAACAGTATGGATGAAGACTTCCAGGTACTTGCAGGGTCTGCGGGCTTCCTTCTGCCGGCACTCAGCATCGGGGCATGTGGCGGAATACTTGCACTTGCCAACATTGCACCATCAAACTGCTGTGAGATATATGAACACTTCACTGGTAACCGCCCCGGTGAAGCCAGAAAAAAACAGCTGGAACTGATCGATGCAAACACTGCGGTAACCCGCAGATGGGGTGTTGCCGCACTCAAGGCGGCCATGGACCACCTTGGGCTATATGGCGGTACTGTTCGAAAACCCCTGCAGGAACTGGATGATTCAACAAGAGCCTCCCTGATAGAGATACTGGACAAAGCCGGCATAGAAAGCCTTAAGCCCTAATCGGAAGGCCAGGATGCCTAATGCGCATTAAGCTCTTTTGCGAGCATTGTTGCCACCTTTTGGTCTATCGGGAAGGTGAACATATCAGCGCTTAGTTCTTTTGTGTCTATCCACCTGAAGCTCATGGCCCCCTCGGCACGGTGATCAAAGTCGAACCTCCTTTGCGAGGTTTCCAGGGCGGCCGGGTCAGAAAGCCTGATCCTGTAGTAAATGCTTATCAACTGCCTGCCCTCAGCAAAACGTGCAGGCTGAAAAAAATCAGTTGTATAGAAATGAGACAGGACTTCCACCGGCTGGCCGAGCTCCTCCATACACTCCCTTTTCAGACAGTCAATACTTCCTTCACCGTATTCCATGCCACCTCCAGGGAACTTTGTCATAAGCGTTTTGAACCAGTTCTCATCACATACCAGTAAACGCCCGTTATGCAATGCTATCCCGTATACACGCAAAATAAAAGGCTGTGCCTTAAGTGTCATAACTATTCAGTTTGTATTATCACTTATTGATTATCCGGGGGTTTTACCGCCCTTGTCATTTCCCTTTTCCCGGGCGGACCGGCAGGATTTTCCACAGCAAAGCCCGATGCCCTCATGGCTCTTTTTACACTGCCCCTGGCACAATACGTTACCAGCACACCCCCGGGCTTCATTGCTTTGTATAATTTTCTGAAGGCATCCTCTTCCCAAAGGTCCGGCTGCAGCCATGGAGCAAAGGCATCGTGATACACCACATCGTACTCCGAAACAGGCAACACGATCTGCTTTAGTGTTGAAAAAGTTATCCGGAACCCAAAACCCGGATCTATGAATGTTAAAACATCCTCTTCAGCTGAGTGCATCTTTTTAAATGCATCATGCAAACATCCGTTCCCTACAAGATCAGGGAAATTCAGCAAGCCTGACTCTGATGAGCTGAGCGGGTAAGGTTCCACTGCATGATATATTGCAGTTTTTATTGCCTTCCTTATCCGGTCAAGGCTTAGCAGGGCATTAAGCCCTGTACCAAATCCAATTTCCAGGACTTTGACATTCTCACTGCCTTCCAGGGAGAGATCAAGGCCCTCCCTTATGAATACATGGAAAGATTCATTAATGGCCCCATGCACCGAATGGTAATGTTCACCTGTTCCTTTAAGGGCAAATGTATGGGAGCCATCTGCAGTTAATACCGGATACCTGTTAAAAAAATCTCTCAATGAAAACTTTTTCTCCCGAAATTAAACAAAAACAGCCATTTTTGTATTTATAACTATTGAAAATAATAACACAGACATAATAATACAGCAATGAAAGATATCGGTAAATTCCAGGCATGGCTGGCCCAGACAAGGGCCAACTTTCTGCTACTGGCAGTGTTTCTGGTGGCAATTGGTCTGGCATACTCAGCCAAGTATTATCCGGGGCAGGATTTCAGCTGGCTTAACGCAATACTGATCCTGGCAGGTACGGTTTCTGCACACATATCCGTTAACCTTTTCAACGAGCTTTCAGACTATTATACAAAGATCGACTTTCTGACAAAGAGAACGCCTTTCAGCGGTGGAAGCGGCATGCTTATCCAGGGAAAGACAAAGCCCCGGCAAGTAAAGGCAGCAGCGATAGGCACTCTGCTGTTCACCGCAGGAACAGGGGCATATTTTACATTTACCGCTCACTGGTCAATTGCTGTGATATCAATAATCGGAGCATTCACAATTGTATTCTATACCAGCATACTTGCAAAGGTTCTGCTTGGTGAGCTCTTTGCAGGCCTGGCCCTGGGAACTCTCGTTGTGATAGGATCCTTCATCGCCATGACCGGCACTGCAGGTGCAGGACTGTTCCAGCTGGTTCCCCTCGAGGTGTGGCTTGTGTCGATACCACCAGGCATACTGACCTCCCTGCTGCTTTTGCTTAACGAGTTCCCCGATGTCGAAGCCGACCGTGAAGGCGGAAGGAATCATCTGGTTATCAAGTTTGGCAAAAAAATATCCGCCGGCCTTTATACAGCAGGTATGGTTATAACATTCCTGATACTGCTCTTGCTGCCACTGCTTGGAATTGCCTCATACTGGCTGTTTCTTGCACTTATTCCGCTTCCGGTTGCATTCAAGGCATCCCAGATAGCACTAAAACAGGGAGAAGACACCGAAAAGTTGATGCCTGCAATGGGAATGAACGTTATGGTGGTGCTTGGCACCGACCTGCTCATAGCAGTTGCCGTCCTGCTGCAGTTACAGTAAAAAGCAAGCAGGGGTATTTACCTGCTGATCCTTGCAATGTAGTTGTGATCCTCCCCATGGTAGATTATCTCCGTGGAGAGACCGCACCCGGCAGCAATAGCTGTCATATTGTCCGGATCCAGGAACAGCCAGGGTACAGGACCAGATTTGCTTCCCCTGTAACCCAGAATATACTCAACCTCTCCATAATAGCTTTCACCCAAAGGGATACGGACCGATCCGTCATCCTCTCGGTAAAGGTACATCAGGTCCGTGGATTCTATATAGACAGAGCCCCCTGGATTGAGCATGCCCTTAGCATGCAGCAGCAGCTTTTTCATGCGTGAAATCCTGCCTGCAATTCCGGCCCCGTTCATCAGGAACAATATGGTATCAAAACCATCATCAGGATTATAACTGAAAAAGTCGGAGCACACAGCATTGAGAACCCCTCTGGACCTCATAACTTCAACTGCCCCGGGAGACATATCAATTGCAACGGGTTCCAGGCCCATTTCCTGGAGCGCAAGAGAGTGACTTCCCGCTCCCGCTCCCACGTCCAGGACCCTTCCCCTGCACATTTCTATAACAAGCCGCTCCCATTGTGGCATATCTTCCAGGGAACGGAAAAAATAGGCAACCGGCAGGTGTTCGGTGCCTGATTTGTTGGTTCTTACAACTATCCGGCCTTTGATATAGCCATTAATGTAATCCCTGAATGCTGCCCCGAAAATATCCATTTCACCCATCTGTTTTGGGGTTACGGAAAAACAGGCAGGCATCGCCATAACTTAAAAAGCGGTAATCCTTTTCAAGGGCATGCCTGTAAGCCTGCCTCCAGTCATCACCAATGAATGCTGCCACCAGCAGCAAAAGTGTACTGCCGGGTTGGTGAAAATTTGTAAGCAGCACATCGGTAATCTTGAATTCATACCCTGGAACAATTATCAGCGATGTCTCCCCGGTAAAGTGATCAAGGCCCTCTTTATCCATCCAGTCCAGCAATGCACCCAGGGAACGGGCTGCCGTGGGTAGCTGCCTTTCTCCCCAGTATGGTTCCCACTGAGAAACATCCTGTCTCAGGGCTCCTTCAGGGTTTTTACCTTCACATATCCTCACCCCCAACCAGTAAAGGCTCTCAAGTGTCCGCATGCTTGTGGTTCCGACTGCGATAACCGGCCCTTCAGCCTGCAACAGGTCTCTAAGGAACCCCCTGCTTACATGAAACTCCTCCGAGTGCATGGTATGCTCCCCAATTGTCCTCCCGGTAACCGGCTTGAATGTGCCTGCACCCACATGCAGGGTCAGCTCCCTGGTGTTCACCCCGCTTTTTTTTAGATTGTTCAGAACCCAGGGAGTAAAATGCAGGCCGGCAGTGGGTGCTGCAACTGATCCCTCATCCCTGGCGAAAACGGTTTGATAGGTCTTTTTATCCGATGCTTCGGGTCTCCTTTGAATATACGGGGGTAATGGGGTGTTTCCTGCGGCTTCCAATATATCCGCAAAACTCATATTCTCCGGTTCCCATCGGAAGTCAACAAGGTAGCCCTCCTCTTTTTTCCCGCTTAATGATGCATACAGCCTGATGCCCTTTTCAGGTATCATGGCTGAAAGCTCACCGGACTTCCATTTCTTTGCGTTACCGACCAGGCAGAACCACCTTGCTGGTGAGGTGGAAGCAAGTGTCCTCTGAATATCCCTGGAAGGGAGCTCCGGGTGCAGACAGAATATCTCTATCCTGGCACCACTCTCCTTGAAGAACTCGAGCCTTGCCTGAATAACCCTTGTATTATTAAATACCATGACAGAACCCGGGTCCAGGCAGCTGGGTAGTTCCCTGAAAACCGCATCCTTAATCTTGTTATCCCTGTATACCAGGAGCTTTGACATATCCCTCTGTTCCAGCGGGTATGCAGCTATCCTGGATGCAGGCAAGTCGTAAGTAAAGTCACTTACACTGATATTGAAAGCGGGATTCCTTTCTTTGCTCATTCAACAAGTGACGCTATTGCCTTTTTATTCATTGAACAGAAAACATCCTTGCCCTCCGGGGTATAGAGAGACTCAATCGCAGATGCATAATACTGGTGTATTGCCGGCCTGACAATTTTCATAGTGCTGTTTATCAAGCCATTAGACTCTGAAAATGCCTCAGGCAGAAGGGCAACGGCAGCCGGTAGCCATCTGGACGGGAACATACCCCCGAACTCTCCTCCCGGCATGAAACGGTCAAGCTCCGCCTTTATCTTTTCAAGTGCAGCTATTTGTCCTTTCTCCTCGGATGCACTGACACCTTTATGGGTGAGGTATTTCAGCAGTGTAGCTTTATTCACAACTATCAGGCCCACGGTATAGGGGTTCTGGTTATTATAAAGCATAACCTGGTCAAAGAAATGTGAATGCTCTACCAGGGCCTCCTCAATGCCCTCAGGGCTGTATTTTTCACCGTCGCTTCCTATCAGCAGGCTCTTTGTCCGTCCAAGCACATAGAGGTAGCCGTCATTGTCAAGATAACCGAGGTCACCAGTAAAAAGCCAGCCGTTACTAAGTGTCTCTGAAGTGGCCTTTTCATTATTCCAGTAGCCCGCCATTACATTATCTCCCCTCACCACAATTTCTCCTTGTTCACCGATGGGCTTTTCCTTCCCGTCCTCGCCACATATCTTCAGGTCAAGCCAGGGCACAACCTTGCCGGAAGAGCCCAGCTTATGAAAGTCGGGAGTGTTTGATGATATTACAGGCGCGGCCTCCGTAAGACCATACCCCTGGTACATTGGCATACCTATTGCGTAAAAGAACCTCTGCAGCTCGATATCGAGCAGGGCACCTCCACCCACAAAATAACGCAACCTCCCTCCAAACCCTGACCTTACCTTTTTGAAAAGGATCGCATCAAACAAACGGTAAAGAGGTTTCAGTGCCTTGCTGCAACCACTGCCCCTGTTATAACCCTCCCTGTTGTATGCATATGCTGTCTTCAGGCCCATTTTGAAAAGCCACCACGCGATTTTTCCCTTTTCCCTAACCCCCCTCTCGATATTATTCCTGAAGTTCTTTGCAAGCGCTGGAACACTTAAAAGGAAATACGGCCGCACCTGCTTAATGCATTCCGGGATGTTCCTTATGGTCTCTGCAGGTGTCTTGCCAATTTTCAGTGATGCAAGGCTCGCCCCGTTGCGCATCAGCGCATATATTCCAACGGTGTGGGCAAAGGAGTGGTCCCAGGGCAGTATATGCAGGGAGGTGAACTCCTGGGGGACATCAAAAATTGCAGAAGCCTGTTCTACATTGTGTATATAATTGAAATGGGTAAGTATTATCCCCTTGGGGTCGGCAGTGGTACCCGAGGTATAGCAGATATTTGCATAATCCCCCGGCTGGATGGAATCCTTAACTTTTTCAAGCAAACCGGAACCCTCGTCCTGCATCTCATCACCTCTTTTCCTCACATCCTCAATGTATTCTACCGCTACATCAGACCTGCCGGATGCAGCTGCAGCTTCCTCATTCAGGGGATCCAGGACTATCACGAAATCCAGCCCGGGTAAACTGTCCAGTAGTCCAAACACCTTGTGCTGATGGTTTCCTGAGACAATTACCCCCCTGCACCCGGAGTGTTCCATCCTGAAGTGAAGATCGGAAGCAGCTTCAATTTTAACCGAAAGCGGTACACTGACACCACCGGCAAACAGAACTGCGAGTTCGCTTATAACCCAGTCGTTGCGTCCCTCTGATATAAGTGCTACCCTGTCACCCTTCTCAAGGCCCATACCCATAAGGCCACGAGCAGTTCTCCTTACCTTGTGATATGCTTCCGCATAGGTTGCACCCTCATACGAGGCCTTAATCTTCTCCTTTAAAAAAACATTGTCGGGAAACCTGTTAACACTGTGTTCAAAGAGTTGGGGGATGGTTTTATATTCCATTGTCCTGTTTATAAATTGCCGGCAAAAACCGAAATATCCGCAAATAAACTAATTTTGCATGGATTAGCAACACTTTTTGATTTCCAAAAAACGGCTACCCGGGCATAAACAACTGAAAAACAGAAGATATGCCAATGTTTGAACCGGTATTATTTTCAACGGTAAAAAAATACAATCAAAAGAAACTCTTCTCAGACCTCTCAGCAGGGCTGATAGTAGGCATTGTCGCACTGCCTCTTGCAATAGCATTTGCCATTGCCTCCGGGGTGCCGCCGGAAACCGGTCTTATCACGGCGGTTACAGTGGGCTTCTTTGTGTCCTTTTTCGGGGGGAGCCGGGTTCAGATCGGCGGCCCATCAGGTGCCTTCATTGTGGTAATTTACGGCATAATGCAGCAGCACGGAATGGATGGTGTTATCATTGCCTCTGTTATGGCAGGTGTAATGCTTTTTGCCCTTGGCCTTTTAAAGGCAGGCACTATTCTTCAGTTCATGCCGTACCCGATTATTGTCGGTTTTACAAGCGGGATAGCACTGATTATTTTCACATCCCAGGTCCAGGAACTTCTCGGCGTACCCGGCAACGGAGTGCCGCCCGATCCTGTAGGTAAATGGAGGTATTATATTTCCAATGCCGGCAATATAAACCTGACTGCGGCAGCAATGGGGATACTCACGATAGTTATTACAGTGCTTTGGCCCAGGCTGTACAGGAAGGTGCCAGGGTCGCTTGTTGCGATAATCCTTGTAACACTATTTAGCAATTTATTCAATCTTGACCTGGAGACAATAGGGAGCAAGTTCGGCAGTTTTTCGGCTTCATTCAGTTTTGCAGGGATAGCCGGTGTAAACATGGAGATGCTGGGGCAACTGTTTATACCGGCCTTTACTCTGGCTGTGCTGGGTTCAATTGAGTCTCTTCTTTCGGCCATTGTCGCGGACGGTGCCACAGGTTACCGCCACCGCCCGAATACCGAGCTGATGGCCCAGGGTATTTCCAATATAATTTCACCCCTGGTGGGAGGAATGGCAGGATCAGGAGCACTCGCCAAGACCATGACAAATATCCGCAACGGAGGGAAAACTCCTGTTGCCGGTATGTTTCATGCGATCGTACTGCTCATGTTCATGTTGTTCATGGGCAGGCTTGCCATGATGATACCCCTAACCGCCCTTTCTGGCATTCTCATAGTGGTTGCCTACAATATGAGTGAGTGGAGGTCATTCAGGAGTATCCTGAAAACTTCACGCGGAGAGGCAGCCGTATTGCTGGTGACATTCCTGCTCACTGTTTTTGTGGGCCTTAACTTCGCCCTCCCGCTTGGTATTGTGCTTGCAATGATACTGTTTATAAAGAGGGTGATGGAAACAACCGACATCGAAGTATTAAGGCATGAAGTAGAGGATGAACGATCTCATATAACCGAAGATTTTGAGACCCTTGAAATCCCAAAGGGTGTAGAGGTATTCCAGATAAAGGGGCCATTTTTCTTTGGCATCGCGAACAAGTTTGAGGAGGCCGAACAGGAGATTCATGAAAATCCCAGGGTTCGCATTCTGAGGATGAGGAGGGTTCCCTTTATAGATTCAACCGGGATGAAGAACCTCAGAAGCTTCATTGAAAGGTCGAAAAGACACCGCACAAGGATCATACTCTCGGGAGTAACCCCAAAAGCCCTTTCAGCCCTTGAAAAAGAGGGGCTCTATCATGAAATAGGCAAGGAGAACATATGCAGGGATATTGAAAGCTCCCTGGACAGGGCAAAAGAAATAATGAAAGGCTCTGCGGTAAGCCCGGGGTGATCAGTCTTTTTTATCAAGCACTTTCCCGAGTTTTGCCACAATCTCAGCCTCCTTTTCTATTGCGGCGCTTTCGATCTCCCTGGCCTGCGCATATATATCATCGTAGAACCTTTTATCCTCCAGTCCCTCTGAGTTTATTCTAACATTCATGAAGGCACCCAAAACCGCTGTACGTGCACACAGGGCACCCACGGCCGCATCGGTAATTGAGCTGGGATTACCCTTTTCAACCATTGCATCCATTACATCCATTGACTCGTAGGCCTTTTGCATTACCCTGAAGGGTATCTGTATTGCATATTTGGTTGCCTCCTCAATAGCATTTTTCCTGGCCAACTGCTCCTCCTTTGTCTTCTTTGGCATCCCGAAGGCTTCCATTATCCGTTTAAAGGCCTTTGTATCCTCATCTACCAGGTACAGCAGTTCGTTTTTTATCTCCTGCCCCTTTTCAGCCCATTTGCTGAACTCCTCCCATCTTTCATCCCATCCTCTTTTATGTGAAGAGAGGTTGGCTACCATAGTGCCAAGCGACACGCCCAGGGTCGCCACATACGCTGATACCGAGCCTCCTCCCGGAGCGGGTGATTCACTGGCGGTTTCATCGGCAAAGCCCGTAAGGCTCATATCTGCCAGCCTGCTCCCGTCATCTTCAGCGATCATATACTCTATGATCTTTTCTTTGGGGTTAAATGGTTTTAGCTCATCAAGCCCCATTGACCTGACGGCTATCTTTATGAGTTCTGCATCTGAAACACCAAGGCTCCTTTTTTGCTTGCGCAGGAAATACCTCCCTGCATCAAGCATGGCCTTAAGGGGTACAAGTCCGACAAGTTCAGATCCTGTCACCCTCAGCCCTCTTTTGGCAGCCCTGTCACATACTTCATCAAATGCCACATGTACGGGTGTAACGCTGATATTTGTAAGGTTCATGGATATCTGGGCTATCCCATATTCCTCTATATACCAGCCGATGGCCTTTACCTCCTTAAGTGTACCGGGAATATAGACCGGGTCCCCCTTCTCATCCTTTACTATCTTTCCGGTAAGCGGGTGTCCCTGGCGTTTCACCCTCCCCTTTTCACGCACATCGAAAGCCACTGCATTAGCCCTCCTTGTTGATGTTGTATTAAGGTTAATATTGTAGGCGACCAAAAAGTCACGTGCACCAACCGCGGTAACACCCGCGCGTTCATTTAGCCTGCCGGGCCCAAAATCTGGCTTCCACTCCTGCGTGGAGATCTTGTCTGCCATTCCCTCATACTCCCCGCTGCGGCAATTTGCCAGGTTCTTCCTCCCAGGCTTTAATGCAGCATTTTCATAACAATAGACAGGGATACCCAGCTCCTTTCCGATACGCTCTGCCAGTTTATGTGCATATTCCACAACCTCCTCCATTGAGATGTTCGCCACGGGCACCAAAGGGCAGACATCTGTTGCGCCCATCCTGGGGTGCGCCCCCTTGTGTCTGCGCATATCTATAAGCTCGGAGGCCTTTCTGACTGCACGGAATGCCGCCTCGACAACTTCGCCGGGAGTTCCCACAAAAGTAACAACCGTTCTGTTGGTTGCCTCTCCGGGATCCACATCAAGGAGTTTCACGCCATCAACGGATTCAATTTCGGTGGTGATCTTTTCGATCACGGCCATATCTTTTCCTTCACTGAAGTTCGGGACACATTCAATAAGCTTTTTCATATTCAGTTTCTTTGGTTTTGGATAATTCAGCAAGCAGGGTGATGCGAAAATATAAAAAAAAGAGACGCATAACAAAATGCGCCTCCTGGGTATATATATTGAGAATAATTTACTGCCGCTGTCAGGCCCTGCGTTCCTTAATACGGGCACGCTTACCCCTTAACTTCCTGAGATAGAAAATGCGCGCACGCCTGACAAGGCCGCGGCGGTTAAGTACTATCTTTTCAATAAATGGTGAGTGAACAGGAAATATCCTCTCAACACCAATATTCCCTGAAATTTTTCTTACTGTGAAGGTCTCGGAAACACCACTTCCACGACGCTTGATAACAACCCCCTGGAAGGGCTGAATACGTTCCTTGTTACCCTCCTTGATCTTATAGTGCACCGTAACATTGTCCCCGGCTTTGAAAGCAGGCCATTCCCTCTTATCCACGAGATTATCCTGCACAAAGTTCATTATTTCTCTCTGGTTCATCGCTCTGATTTTTTGTATGATTTGCCTTGTGAGCCGTTTTGCGCTGCACAAAAGGAGTGCAAATTTAGGGAATTATTTTCATATACAAAATGATTCAGCCGATTTTTTACACTACTCCCCTTTAAACAGGCCCGGCCTTCTTTCCCTGGTCCTTTTCAGTGCCTGCTCATGCCTCCATTCATCGATCTTCCTGTCGTGTCCTGAAAGCAGTATATCAGGCACCTTCCACCCCTTGTAATCAGAGGGTCTTGTATAGACAGGAGGTGACAGCAGCTGATCCTGAAAAGAGTCCGAAAGCGCGGAGGTCTCATCACCAAGAACCCCGGGAATCAACCTAATTACGGCATCAGTGAGGACAGCGGCAGGCAGTTCACCTCCCGATAGCACATAATCACCGACAGATACTTCCATTGTTACAAGATGTTCCCTTATCCTTTCGTCAACGCCCTTGTAATGGCCGCAGAGTATTATTATGTTCTCCAGTGAAGATATACGGTTTGCCACCGGCTGGTCAAGCAGCTGCCCGTCCGGGCTCATATATATAACCTCATCATAATCACGCTCTCTTCGCAGATTACCAATAAGACGGTCTACCGGCTCAACCATCATTACCATACCCGCACCTCCCCCAAAGGGGTAGTCATCAACGCGCCTGTGCTTGTCCTCTGTATAGTCACGAATATCGTGAAGGTGTATCTCTGCATGCCCTTTTTCAACGGCACGTCTTATTATGGAGTGCGAGAACGGGCCATCAAACATTGCGGGGAATATTGTAAGTATATCAATGCGCATGGATGCAAAATTAATCAGATTTACGTTCCCGGGCGGCAAGGTCAAATACTTCTGACAGCTCGTACACCTTTACTCCCGTATCTCCTTTTAATGCGGCATTTACCATTGCCCTGGCCACTGTGTCAGCATGTACCGGCCTGTAACGCCTTAGAAGCCCAAGGCGGTTGAGGGTGCTTATAACAGACACACCTGCCATCTCTGCATATCGCTTTTCCCTCCTCGGGCCGGTCAGGGGGCCGGGTCGTATAATACTCAGGTTTTCCGGGTAAAGCGACTGTATATCCCTTTCCACCTCAGCCTTCATACGCATGTAAAAGAATGGTGAGCCCTGTTTTGCACCGGCCGAAGAGACAAGTACTACAGCTCTGACACCATTGTCAGCCGCCGCAGATGCAAGTTCCAGCTGGTAGTCATGGTCAACCCTGTACTGGGCCCTTTTACCGCCTGCCTTTGCCCTGGTAGTTCCCAGGCAGAGGAAGAGAACGTCTCCCATTACCTTATGCCTCCAGGCAGAAGGTTCAGAAAAATCGGCAATGTGTTCAGTCAGGGAGGGGTGCCTGAGTCCGGCAGGCCGTCTTGCAAAAACAGTAACAGAGGCAAAACTCTTATCCTCCAGGAGCCTTTTGAGTAAAAACGAACCAACAAGCCCTGTTGCGCCAGCCACTATGGCATTTATTTTCATAATGTCATATCTTAAAAACCCTGCTTTGTCTTTTTACCTTATAACCCTACAAAAGAAAGCCCGGCGACAAAGACTTAAATAGGATATCTTTGCAAAGATATCAAATCCAAACAGGTAATGCCTGAACAGTACATAAAAGAGTTTCTGGAAGAAAAGGCAGACAGGTACAATACACCATCGTTCATTGAGTCTGACCCGGTTTTTGTTCCTCATCAGTTCAGCCTAAAAGAGGATATGGAGATATCCGGGCTGCTGGCCGCGACCATTGCCTGGGGTAACCGGAAAATAATACTCAAAAATGCAATCAGGCTGGTCAAACTTATGGGAGACTCCCCTTTTGATTTCGTTATGAACCACAGCGAACAACAGCTTGAAAGATTTGACGGTTTCGTTCACCGTACATTCATGCCTGTGGATGCAAAATACTTCATTACTGCACTCAAGCATATATACAGCAAATGGGGAGGTTTAGAGAGGCTTTTTGCAAACTCCTGCGGCCCGGATTCCGTACTACCCGCGATAACAAGATTCCATGAGGAGTTCTTCTCAATACCTCACCCTGCAAGGGCAAGGAAACATGTATCCAACCCGGCCAAGGGATCCCCGGCCAAGAGGATAAATATGTGGCTCAGGTGGATGGTCAGGAATGACAACCGCGGGGTAGACCTTGGGGTGTGGAAGTCGATCCCCCCCTCCCGCCTGTCATGCCCGCTTGACCTCCATACAGGTAATGTAGCCAGGAAACTCGGCCTTATAAACCAAAAACAAAACAACCTCAGGGCACTGAACGAGCTTGACACCAGCCTGAGGTCAATGGACAGGGATGATCCTGTCAAATATGACTTTGCACTTTTCGGGCTGGGTATATTTGAAGGGTTTTAATATATCAGGACAACACAGGTAAAAACAATGAAAGTCAAGCCTTAACTGTAACATTTTTAATAATTCTCATGTATATTTGTTGTAAACAAAGAGAGTGAGTTATGGACAAGAACCACCAGGATTTTATCAGGGAGGCCGTTGAAATGGCTGCGAAAAATGCAGGCAGCGGAGGAGGAGGCCCTTTTGGCGCCATCATAGTCCAAAACGGGGA